>JAPOOT010000327.1 GCA_026713285.1 Gemmatimonadota bacterium
GTCGGCTGTTCAGGCGTGATCAGGCGTACAGAGCGTTGCTGAAGGCGCGGCGAAACTGGCGCGTCGTGGGGTCGCGTTCACCGAGCAAACCGAAAATCGCCACGCAACTCCGGCGGGCGCCGTCGTCGTCGTAGGATCTATTCTTCTCCAGCACTTCGATGAAACGCTGCAGGGCAAGATCATATGCGCCCGACCTGAGGAATTCAATGCCCTGGATATAGACCGGCTTGACCGGATCTTCCTCCAGACCTTCCGGCGCGTCGAGGTGAAGGTACAGGCCGGCAATGGTCCGCATGGCCTCCGCCGAGTCATGAAATTCCGTACCAGGTTCGATCGGTCCCAACAGGTCCAGGCTCCGGCGGGGGTCTTCATTCAAAAAGGTGCGCGCCAGGCATACCGCCGCCTGTTCGTTGTCCGGCTCGGACGACAGGACATCCTCGAGCAATACGCGGGCCGCTGCCATATCTCCTTCTCCAAGGCGCAGGAGCGCTGCCTCCAGTTGCTGCGCGCGGGGACTCGGCAGCGCCTTATTGAGCCACTGTTCGATCATGGGTTCCGGCAGAGCGCCCGTGAACTCGTCTCGTACCTCGCCGTCTACGAACATCTTGACGTTCGGTATTCCCTGAATCCCGTACTGCCGTGCAATGTCCGTGTGAACTTCGGTATTTACCTTCACGAGTTCCCACCGGTCCCGGCTGCGTTCGGCGAGGGATTCGATCACGGGTCCGAGCATCTTGCAAGGGCCGCACCATTCCGCCCAGAAATCGACCAGCACGGGGATCGTGCGGCTTCGTTCCACGACCTCTGTGTTGAAGTCCGAAACCTCGTAGTTCATCGCCTGTCCTCACCGTTTCAAGGCGCGCTTGGTGACAAGCCGTCTGTTGACATACCTGTTGGCCGGGGTTATCTTTCGATGCGGTTTACCCGGGTGAACAGGCCTTCATCCGTCGTCTCCGAAGAGTCTTCGGCGCGTATCGATCACGATATCGGCCATGTTTTCCCATGACGTACGGGACGTGTTGAAGACCATGTGGTACAGCGTCGGGTCCGTCCAGTCGCGGTGGTAATTGTGCTGTAAGTACAGCGCCCGCTGCCGGTCCTTCTCCTTGATGAGTTCCGCGGCCCGGTCATGCGCAAGGTTCATCTCGTCCATAATCACGTCGACTCGGTATTCGAATGGCGCGATGAACCGGGTGTGGAAGACGTTCTTGCTGTCGGACAGGATGCACTGGCTGCCGCGCCCGACGATGATGATATGCTTTCTGTCGGACAGCGAACGGATGGTATCCTGGAGGATCTGGAGGTATTCTCCCCGATCCAGAAACGTGTTCTTGAGCGAAGTGGGATCCTTCGTTCCTTCGTCGTCCCCCGGTACATAGGGCCAGATGAGCGGCGGATATTCCGGGGACAGGGAGTAGACAGTCGTAGGGGTGAACAATTCGCCGAGAAATCGCCTGATGGTCGATTCTCCCACTTCGTCCAACTGCTCGACGACATCTTCCGAAACGCCCGCGGTATGGGCGATCTCGGCAATGAGTTCCTTGTCCACGCAATCATAGCCGAGGCGGTCCGCGATGATCTTCGCGATGTCCTTCCCGCCGCTGCCGTATTCTCTGGCAACCGTTATGATGCTCATGATGGACTCCTTAGTTGCGTGCAGCCGTCGAAGGAGGCGAGTAAACCGTTAGAAAGCGCCCCGCCATGCCCCTTCATGAACCGTTGGACGAGACCGCGGACTTCCTGGGTTCGCAGGGGTTTGCTACGGCCCGTTTCGGTATGATCCTGGGCACTGGATTCGGTGCTTGCGTCCAGGCAGTCGAACAGAAATCCGTTGTGCCCTACGGTTCTATCCCCCATTTTCCGGTGTCGACCGTTAAAGGCCACGAGGGCAACCTCGTCTTCGGCGCCATGGGCGAGGCATCCGTGATTGTGATGCAGGGCCGTATCCACCTGTACGAGGGGTACGACGCGAGCCAGATTGCGTATCCCCTCGAGGTGATGCGCCGGTTCGGCGTCGAGATTCTAATCGTGACCAATGCCGCCGGCGGACTGAATCCCCGGTACGCGGCGGGGGACCTCATGGTCGTTCGCCAGCATATTCATCCCATCGGTCGTCACATGATGGGAAACCTGACTACAGGTGCAGACCGCGATCCCTGTTACGATGAGGATTTGAGGGCATCGCTTCTACAGATTAGTATACAAAGAAACCGGTCTGTTCAACAGGGAATTTTAGCATGGATGCCAGGTCCTTCTTTCGAGACCCGTGCCGAAATCTCCCTGCTGAAAACGCTGGGAGCAGATGCGGTGACCATGTCTACCGTTCCGGAAGTACTGGCGGGCCGGCGGCTTGGTATGCGGACCGCGGCCGTATCGTGCATATCCAATGTCTGGACCGGTCGAATCGGTGAATCGGCTGACGTCGCCGACGTAGTGTCAACGGTTGAATCGTCGGCCGGCCTCTGTTCGGATCTGCTGGTCCGCCTGGTACGCCTGGTCCGCCAGATCGGCCTGGCCGGCCGGGACCACAGGATGGCTAGCCACCATTAACCTTGATTCGTCAAAAATCAGACTGCCAACCGCAGGTACGCGTTGATTTGCCTGAACCTGCTTTCGACCTGTTCGTTGCGTTCGAGTCTCAAGGTGTTTTTCCCTCCGGTCCGCACCAGGCGTCCGGCCCGGTTGAA
>JAPOOT010000496.1 GCA_026713285.1 Gemmatimonadota bacterium
GGACGTCCGGGACCGCCTGCTGAACGAGGTGGGAGATCTCGTGGACTTCGGCGGGCGCCACGGCGTGGTCATCGCCATGGAACCCCACATCGGCTGCTGCCTGTGCGACGTGGAGCGGACCCTCTGGCTGCTCGATCAGATCGATTCCGAATACCTGAAACTCAACTACGACATCAGCCATTTCGACGTGGCCGGCGTACCCACCGCGGAAAGCGTGGCGGCCCTGGCGCCCCACACCATACACACCCATGTAAAGGATCAGCGAGGCCGGGCGCCGGACTTCGAGTTCCTGATCCCCGGCGAGGGCAATTTCGACTACGTGGAATACCTGGACGCCATGAACGCGGCGGGATACGACGATTACATCACCGTGGAAGTCAGCATGATGGTGCAGCAGCGGGAGGATTACGATCCCCTCGACGCCGCCGCGCTGGCCTGCCGCACCCTGGAGGCGGCCTTCGAGGCGTCGCAGGCGAACCGGACATAGCCGGGACTAGTGATATCCTGGACACGCGGTAGCCTGGACGCGCGAAATTTGAAGTTGTTTGAAGTCAATCGTGGCATGTAGGGGTATGTATAGGTATAATACATGATCATTGCGCGTAATGATCGTGACGTCCATCATCCTTCGAGGAGGCATCAAAGCATGTACGATCCTGTACTCGTTGAACCCATGCGCCGGGAACTGACGGACCTGGGCGTGGAAGAGTTGAAGACCGCCGGCGAAGTGGACGACCTGTTGGAGGTGCATGAGGGTACCGCGCTGGTCGTGGTCAATTCCGTCTGCGGGTGCGCGGCGGCAAATGCCCGGCCGGGCGTCGCCATGGCCCTGCAGAACCGGAAGAAGCCGGACCGGATCACCACGGTGTTCGCGGGCATGGACCTGGAGGCCACAAGCAAGGCGCGGGATTACTTCAAGGGTTATTTCCCGTCATCGCCGCAGATCGCGCTGATGAAGGACGGCAAGGTGGCGTTCATGCTCGAACGCCATGACATCGAGGGCCGGACGGCGCTCGACGTCGCGCAGCGCCTGATGATGGCTTTCAACGAACACTGCTGAGCGCCGGGAAGGAACTATTCCTTCTCGTATTCCGCCGTGCAGACCGTGTGGATGCCGCCCCGAATCCGGTAGTTGGTGCTTACCGTCATGCGGACAGGAAGCACCGCGGCGACGAGGTCGTCGAGGATTCGGCGCGTGACGTGCTCCTGCACCATCCCGACGGTCCGGTAGGAGAGCAGGTAGTACTTGTATGACCGCAATTCGAGGACCTTCTCGTCCGGCACGTAGGAAACGATAATCTCGCCGAAGTCGGGAAGCCCCGTCCAGGGGCAGACCGCCGTAAACTCGTCCGTATCGATATCCACGTCGAGGGGATCGCCCTTTGATTCGTAGGGGAAGGTCTCCAGGACCTTGGGGTTGATGGCCTCGGGGCCGTCGAAGTCGTACTGCTTCTGTCGGGGTTCGATGTTCATTTAATCCCTCACACCCTTCCCGTGATATCCGGCGCGTCCGGATCGATACTGCCGCCCTCCGGGTGGGAGGAAAACGGCCTGTAGGGCATTTCCGTGTAAGAAATATACGCGACGTCCAGCCAGGGCGTTTCAATCCGCCTGTGGCCTTCGTACCGGCTGTTCATCACGGCATCGATGACGCCGGTTACCAACAGGGTCCGCTCGGGCGGGTAAGGCGGGATGCCTGACAGGAAGAACTGCTGAATGTTGTGGCATAGATATCCGAAGTGGGCGTGATTCCCCTCCCGGACCAGGTTGAAACAGGCAGCCTGCACCTGTCCGCCGGTTCGGGCGGCATAGGCCCAGGTTTCAATATAGCCCCCGAGCATGAGGGTCGTCGTGCGAAGTCCGTCGTTTCGTTCCACCAGGAAGGCCGCCGGTTCCTTGGCGTGCGCTCTCGGCGAACCCTCGGGCTTGCCCGGTATGGCGTCCAGGGCCGCTTCCATCAGGTCGCGCGACCACTGCCCCTCGTCGCAGGCCCGCCACATCTCGTCGCCTTCCAGGCACTGCACCGAAGCCACGCCCGTCTCACCCCCGCGGCGCCGTTCGACCATGCACTGCAGCGCCTCCAGGGTGTGATAACCGTATGATTCGATCCCGCCGAACCCCACGGTGAGCGCTTCCTCGACATCGGTCTCCAGATCGTGCTCAAGCCAGGGGTTCCGCCAGGCCAGCGGGAGGGAGGAACCGGCCATCAGGGGGATGTTCAACTCCTCCGCCCGGTTCCACATCCACTGTGCGTCCCCATAGTCGTATGCCAGGTGCTTGTCGCTGAATACGGGCACGGAGCGGCCGCTCTCGGCGAAAACGCCGGCGATCTGCTCGAAGAAGAACCGCCTCGGATACATGTGGCGGTCCCGTTCGTTCCACGGGTAATCGCCGTGTTCCCCGATGAGCAGCACCGCGTCCACCCCGAGACTGTCCCCGCCGGCGTGCAGCGCCCTTCGGATGCTCGGGTAGACGGGCACGCCGGATTTCTCGGCCAGCTTCAGGCCGATGTCGTTCTCGAGGACATGGTCGATATAGAGGGATACGACGTCCACTTCGGGAGCGAAGTACCCCTCGTCAACCGACCAGCCCTTCAGGAACTTGGATACGATGACGTCCGCGTGGGCGCCGGGGTGATAGATGGTGCAGATGGCGGCGACGCGAAGGCGTTTCGACATGGATGCTCCGTCAGCTCGCGGGGACCGGCTCATCCACCGGCGCCTCGACGGATGTCTCCGCGGGCGTTTCGACGGGCGCTCCGGTCTTCTCACCGTATTCCTCGATGAACTCCTCCACCAGGCGATGGCACACGTCGTCGGCGTACTGCTCGGGCGGGGACTTCATGAAGTAGGACGAGGGACCGAGTTGGGGTCCGCTGAGGCCGTTGTCCAGGGCCAGCTTGCAGCAGCGCACCGCGTCGATGACCACGCCGGCCGAATTGGGCGAATCCCAGACTTCCAGCTTGAGCTCCAGGTTCAGCGGCACGCCGCCGAAGGTCTCGCCTTCCATGCGGATGTGGCACCACTTCCGGTCTTCCAGCCACGGCACATGATCGCTGGGGCCCACGTGGATGTTGTCCTCACCCATGTCGTAGCTGAGCTGGGACGTGACCGCGTTGGTCTTGCTGATCTTCTTCGACTCGAGCCGCGACCGCTCCAGCATGTTGTAGAAGTCGGTGTTGCCGCCGAAGTTGAGCTGGTAGGAGCGCAGGACCTTGACGCCGCGGTCCGCGAAGAGGCGGGTCAGCACGCGGTGGGTGATGGTGGCGCCCACCTGGGACTTGATGTCGTCGCCGATGATGGGCAGGCCGTGTTTGCGGAATCGTTCCGGCCAGTGGCCCGTGCTGGCGATGAAGACCGGGACGCAGTTCACGAAACCGCATCCGGCCTGCAGGATCTGCTCCACGTACCACTTGGTGGCTTCCTCGCTGCCCACGGGCAGGTAGCTCACCACCACATCGGTCTTCGTTTCCTTGAGCACCTCGACCACGTCGACGGTGTCGCCGTCGTCCTTCTCGATGACCTCGCTCAGGTACTTGCCGAGTCCGTCGTGGGTCATGCCCCGCTGCACCGGCACGCCCAGGTTCGGCACGTCGGCGAACTTCACCGTGTTGTTCGGATGGGCGAAAATGGCCTCGCTCAGGTCCGTGCCCACCTTTTCAGCCCCTACGTCGAAGGCGGCCGAAAACTCCACGTCGTTGATGTGATAGCCACCCAGGCTGGCGTGCATCAGGCCGGGAATGAACTCGTCCTTTGCGGCGTTCCGGTAGTATTCCACGCCTTGCACCAGAGACGAGGCACAGTTGCCCACGCCGACTATGGCGACTCTTACTTTGCTGCTCATGAATTCCCCGCTTTCATTACCGACACCGGGTCCGCGCCACGCGCTCCCGGCTAAATGAGACAGATTAAACGATCTATGGTCACTGGTACTAAGAAACCTCGAATTCAGTATAACTCAAATAAATAATTGTTATAATATCTATAGAATTTATCTATAATTAAACGGAAAGCCCCGCTGCGCCGGTCAAGGCTTGGTCCTCGCGTGCAACCAGGAAAAGCAATCGACATGAGATCTAACCAGCAACGCGCTGAAAAAGTTCGGAGCGAATTCAAGTAAGGAGCGAATACATGAACCTGTATTACCTGCAGTACTTCCTGGCGGTCGCGCGGCGCGAGAGTTTCTCGAAAGCGGCGCGGGACATGCACGTCACGCAGCCCACGGTGAGCAACGGCGTGCGGGAACTGGAAGACACGTTGGGCGTGAAGCTGTTCAACCGCGGAAGCCGGCACGTTTCGTTAACCATGGAGGGGAGAGCACTCGTAAACTACGCCATACGCATCCAGGACCTCGTCGAGGAAGCGGAAAACCGCCTGGCCAGCGGAGACGTCCTGCCCGGCGAGGGATTCACCTTCGGCGCCACCGATGCCGCGGTGACCTACCTGCTCACCGACATCCTGAAGCGCTACGTGCAGCGGTACCCGGACCTGGAACTGTCCGTGCACGTTTCGCCGTCCCAGTACCTGGTGGAGGAATTGCTGGCCAACCGTTCGGAGTTCGCCCTGATCACACTGCCCTGTTCCCATCCGAGGATCGAGACCATGTCCATCTACCACGACTCCATGCCGCTCGTGGTCGGCGGCGGCCATCCTTTCGCCGGCCGGACGTCGGTCGCGCTGACGGAAGTGGCGGAGCAACCGCTGATCCTGTTCCACGAGGATTCCGTGTCGCGGCGGATCGTGGACGAACGTTTCGCCGAGGTGGGCGTTTCTCCGCGCGTCGTTATGGAGATGCGCAGTCCCGAAGCCATGCGAAAACTTGTGGAAGCCCGCGTGGGCATTTCCTTCCTGCCGTCACTGACGATCCAGGAATCGATCGCATCGGGCACGCTCCACGAGGTCGCCGTGGAGGGCGTCGCGTTCAGCCGCGATATCGGCGTGGCCTGGCGCCGCGGGCGGTACTTCAGTCCGGCCCTGGGCGTTCTGCTGGAAGATATTTTTGAGCGTTACGGTGAGGGGGAGGCGTGGGCGAAGCGGCAGAACTCCGACATGGCGTCGAATTGACTTCGGTAGACCGGGAACCAGGCGTCGATACGCCCGCGGTCACGGTGGCACGGGTCAGTCGTAGGCGTTCAGTTCGGCGTCGATCCGGTTACGGTGGCGCGGGGCGGTCGCAGGCCCGCTCGCGGCAGCCGGGGCGGCGCGATTGACTCGTCCGGAACGCCACCGGCGCAGCGTAATGAAGATGACCCCGGCGCCGGTAAGGAACATGAGCGGCGTAAAGAGGTAGGCCATCCGGTTGAAACCGGCATTGGGCGGGGAGGAGAGGATGCGTTCCCCGTAGATCGCCTTATAATGGTCCAGGATATCCTCTTGCGTCTTCCCTTCGACGAGCATCTGACGGAGATCCTCTTTCATTTTCTCCGCCGTGCCCGAGTAGTGCTGACTAAGCGGCGCCCGCCAGCAGCAGGGCGCGATCAGCCGCTCTTCGACCGCTTCCGCGACCAGTTCCCGGCCTTCGTCCAAGACCGCGTCAACCCTTGCAATGGACGTGCCTGGCATGGCCAGGATGGCCAGTATTGGAAGTATGAAAAAGAAAGAGGCTCGTCTCATGGCGCCATCCAGTAAGGTAGAGGATCTAGCTTATTGTAACAATGAATCCGGACGTCAGCAAGCAGTGATCGTACTTTATACCAAGGTTCCTACGCAGAAATGCGGGCCGAGTCGAAACGTGCGGCTCAAGTCCTCCTGGATTTACTATTTAAAATACAAGGTAATGGTTCAGCTGTCAATCCACCTTATCAGCTTACGGTAGCCGAACCCTTTCTGGAAGAAGTTCTGTTCCGTTTCAACTCGGTGATATCTGTGCCCATACCTTCGATCTTGGCGTTCATTCCGTCGACTCTGGCGCTCATTCCGGCTAACTGTACTTCCAGCGCAGCCATTCGTTCATCCAGCCTGCCCTGTTGTATCTCGACAGAGTTCATTCGTTCGTCCAGCCGATCAATCCGCCTGTCTACAGCATCGAACCGCTTATCCACCTCTTCAAACCGCGTCTCAACAGCATCAAACCGTATATCAACGGCATCAAACCGTATATCAACGGCATCAAACCGCCTGTCGACGGCCTTGAATCTCTCGCCGATTCGGTCGAGAATCCTGGATTCGAATTGAAGCATTTCGGCCTTAAATTCCCGCCTGCTCCCCCTGGCCTCCCGCCAGAAAAAGATAAAGGCCGTCAGCAATACGGCGGGTTGTATCCAGATCGATGCGGTTTCCAAGCCCATACTCCTATTCTGATAAACTGGCTCATATAGATGATATAAGTATCAGTGGGATGTTGTCCACTAATCTCGAGTTTTTAAACCGGTATGCTCAATCCGGCCGAGCAGAACCGGATAGATTGGCGCCGGAACACGCGAATTCCATTGACCTTGCAGGCAACGGTCTTCCTTTTCTGTGGCGAAATTCACGGGACCGCGTAGTTTATCGCGGGATTGCGCAGTTTATCGCGGGACCGCGTAGTTTACCACGGGACCGGTCGAGGCCCATAGTAACAAGTCCGGCCAACGGAGTTTCCCATCATGCAATCACGGGGCGAAGTCAACCGATCACTACGATCATTTATCGTCGTGGGAGGACTGTGGGGCGCCTGGGGCCAGATGGTCGGCACGAATACAGCCGTCTTCGCGGGTTTCGTGCTCTCCCTTGGAGCGGATGCCTCGGACATCGCCTTCTACTCCGCGATCGCCTCGATCCTCGCCCCGGTGCAGATCATCTCGTCCCTCTTCAGCAAGACCATCGAGAATAAAAAAAACTGGGTCGTCTGGAACGGTGTGCTGGAAGCGCTGTTCCGGGGGCTCATGATCACCATCCCCTTCCTCTTTGTCGAATCGCTGCACCAGCGGATGCTGCTCATCTTCCTGGTCGCCGGACTGACCGCGGGATACATCTACACGCCATTCTACTCGAGCTGGGTCGCCGGCACCGTCCCGGAGAATATCCGTGCCCGCTTCACGAGCCGGCAGACCATCGTCCAGAGTCTCGTTGGTGCGGCGGTAGGCGTAATGACGGGCCGCTTCGTGGACTGGTTTCCCGATGATGAGAAGCTCCTGGCCTTCGTGGTGGTATTTGCCGTGGGGACCCTCTGCGGCGCCGCCGGGCCCCTGTTTCTCAAACGTACGCCCTACCCGTCCCGCGTCGACGAGTCCGAAGCCGGGAATCCACTGCGTCATCTGTTGCAGCCCTTTCGTAACCCGAACTTTCGCCGACTGGTCATGTTCTACTCATCCTGGCAGTTCGCCCTGGGACTCTCCGGACCGCTTTTCAGCGTTTTCATGCTCGACCGCCTGGGGTTTGGCTATACCGCCATCTCCCTGCTGAGCGCCCTGGGCACGTTAGCTACCATCGCGGGATACCGTGCCTGGAGCGTGATCATCGATCGTTTCGGAAGCAAGCCGGTCCTCCAGATCCTTATCATCCCCGGTGCGCTGAACGCCTTCCTCTGGGGACTGTGCCAGCCCGGTAACCACGCCATGGTCGCCATCGCCATGTTGCTCTCCGGGCTGATCATGGGCGGCATCAACCTGGGCGTCACGCCCCTCCAGTACGCGCTGCTCCCTAAAGAGAACCAGGACGAGCGAGTCGCATACATGGCTTCGTGGTCCACGACGATCAACCTGATCTACGCCGCCGGACCGCTACTTGGCGGCATCCTGGTGGCATCGCTCACGGGCGTCCGCTTCACCGTGGGCGGGTTCCTGATCCAGGACATCAATCTCCTGTTCTTCCTGAGCGGAATAATGCGTTTCGTACCGCTGTTCCTGCTCCGCGCGGTGCGCGATGCCCGTTCCATTTCGTCCCAGCAACTCCTTTCGAACATGTTTCGCGGCAACCTGCTGAGTTACACCTTCAACTATATCGTATTCAACGTGGCCACGGCCGAGGACCGGCGGGCGCGGGCGGCCTACAGGCTGGGCCGTTCAAGGAACCCGATGGCGACCGACCACCTTGTCCATGCCCTGTCCGACGCCAGCTCCAAGGTGCGCCGGCAGGCGGCGCGGGCCCTGGGCGAGACCGGATCGGAAACGGCGGTCGACACCCTGATCAGGGAGTTGGAAAGTCCCTCCTCGGACATTCGGAGCGAAGCAGCCGAGGCGCTCGGCCGGCTGAAGCATGCAAAGGCGGTGGACCCGCTGGTGGAGGCCCTGGAAGACGAAGATCCCCGTGTGCGGATCAGCGCCATCTCCGGCCTCGGGCAGATAGAGGGCGACGACGTGCAGGAACTGCTGTTCTGGCACTTCTCGAACAACGTCGACCCACTGACCTTCCCCACGCTCGTCGAGGCCCTGAGTCATCGCGAAGACTACCGTATCATCAAACCGACCTTCGACCGGCTCGGTTCCTTTACTTCACCCGCGGTGCGCCTGCAGCTTCTCAACAACATCTGCCATACGCTTGGAGCGGGAGACCGGTTCTACAAACTGCTCTCCATGGAGGAGAACGAACGTTACGGCGCACTGGAAACCATGATCAAACGCACCGTCTCCCGGCTCACGGAGTCGAAAGCCGTTCCTGAAGATACGCGACTGGGCGTGGAAAGCCTGTTCGCGCTGTTTACCCAGGCCTACGAGCGCAATGACGTGGAAGCCATGATGGAACAGGCCCGCATGCTTGCGGCGCTCATTCGCGACAGCCACCCCGTAGTCGAACAAAGCCCGGTTGACACCCTGTCGGTGTACCTTATCATCATGACGATGAACCACTTCATCGACAGCGATGCCCACCACGACCTGCCCGGCGCGCAGGAGATCTTCCTGGCGGTGTGCATGCGGCGGATCGCCACGCTGGTGAACTGACAGCGGGTATCTACAGAAGCGATTAACGAAGGGGATCGACGAAATGGGTATAGGAATGGATGGATTCCGTGACCCGGATGCGGCGGTTAAACCATGAATAACCGGGATAACCATTTCCACCTGGGCATCGCCGGGGCCTGCGGACGGGGCCGGAGTTTTCGCGCAGCCTGCGACGCCCTGCCACGGGTCCGCGTCCACGCCGTGTGCGATATCGACACCGGCGCCCTTTCCGCGACGGCCGACCTGCTTGGCGCTTCGGAGCAGTACGCCGATTTCGACGAAATGCTGGAGAAGTCCGACCTCGACGGCGTGATCATCGCCACGCCCATGCCCCTTCACGCACCGCAGGCCATCGCCGCGCTCAACCGGGGGCTTCACGTATTCAGCGAGGTACCCGCGGCGGTCTCGGTCGAGGAGTGCCGGGAGATCGTACGGGCGGCAAAGTCCTCCGGCGGCGTATACATGATGGGTGAAAACTACACCTACATCCGGGAGAACGTATTGATCAGGGAACTCGTCAAGGCGGGGCATTTCGGGACGCCCTACTACGCCGAGGGCGAATACCTCCACGAGCTCAAGGGATACGACGAGCACCGACTCGCGGCCCGGGGTCTCCCGCCCGGGCAGGTCTGGCGGCGCCACTGGCAGTCCGGTATCGACGGCATCACCTACGGGACCCACAGCCTGGGACCCATCCTGCAGTGGTTCGACGACCGCGTGGCGCACGTCACCTGCTACGGAAGCGGCCACCACTACGTCGACGCGGAGGGCAGACCCTACGCCCAGGACACCAGCGTCATGCTCTGCAAGATGGCGAAGGGCGGCCTGGCCAAGATCCGGATGGACCTCACCTCCGACCGTCCCCACGCGCTGACCAATTACCAGCTCCAGGGAACCGACGGTTGCTACGAATCGGCCCGCGGTCCGGGCCAGGATTTCAGGATCTGGCTCCGGTCCCGATGCAGGGACGAAAATACATGGATGGACCTCCACGAACTGGAGGAGGAATTCCTGCCCGGGGAGATGAAGGCCGCGGCCGCGCAGGGCGCCGGACACGGCGGGAGCGACTACCACGAACTCGTGGAATTCATCGATGCCGCGGAAGGACACCGCACACCGTCCATCGGCCTGCACGAGGCCATGGACATGACCCTGCCCGGACTCGTCAGCCAGCAGTCCATCGCCGGGAACGGCCAATCCCTGCCCGTCCCGGATTCGCGGGCGTGGTAGGATTTAGAGACCTGTATGCGGATTCCAGATTTCCGCGAGGCACTCCACGCCTGGAGCGTCCGATCCAGACCTGATCCAAAGTTCAGATTAGCCTGTACGCGACCGTAACATCCGGCTATACTTTGGCTACACCTTAACCAGCTAACATCCCATCTAAGAGGAGCGTGCCCCATGGCCCGCCCCGGCAGCCCGATCGAAGACATCGACACCCCGGCCCTGGTGATCGACCTGGACCTGATGGAAGGCAATATCGCCCGCATGGCGGCGTTCTTCGCCGACAAGGACGCCTGGCTGCGGCCCCACACGAAGACCCACAAGACGCCGGTCCTGGCCCACAAGCAGATCGAGGCCGGCGCCCGGGGCGTCACCTGCGCCAAGTTGGGTGAGGCCGAGGTCATGGCCGCCGCGGGCATTCGGGACATCCTCGTCGCCAACCAGGTCGTGGGACGGGTGAAGATCGACCGCCTGGTCGCCCTGGCGCGACATTCGGATATCATCGTGGCCTCGGACCATGAAGAAAATGTCCGGGAGATTTCCGACGCGGCCGTGGCCGCCGGCACCCGGGTGAACATGATCATCGAGGTCGACGTGGGCATGGAGCGCTGCGGCGTGCCGCCCGGCGAACCCGCGTGGAAGCTCGCCCAGGCGATCGACAGTCATCCCGGCGTCATCTTCCGCGGTGTGATGGGCTACGAAGGCCACATCATCGGCAACCCGAACGACGAGGAACGGTACGCCGGTTGCCGGGAATCCATGACCCTGTTGACCCAGACGGCCGACGATATCCGCGAACGGGGTCTGGCCGTAGACCTGGTCAGCGGAGGAGGCACGGGGACGTACAAGGTCACCGGGACATTCCCCGGGGTGAACGAGGTACAGGCGGGATCCTACATCCTAATGGACGGCACCTACCGGAAACGCATCCCCGAGTTCGATTGCGCCCTGACTATCTACGCCTCCATTGTCAGCCGGCCCGGCGACGAGCTCGCCATCGGCGATGCCGGCCTCAAGACCATGACAAACGACATGGGACTGCAGACCGTCCAGGGGGTGGACGGCGCGTCCATCCTTCGCCAGTCCGAGGAACACGTCAAGATCGAACTTCCCGGGGCGTCCTGCGGCTTGCGGCCGGGCGACAAGATACACCTCATTCCGAGCCACTGCTGCACGACCATCAACCTCCACGACCGGTTCTACGGCGTGCGCAACGGAATCGTCGAGTCCGTTTGGGACATCGCGGGCCGGGGGAAACTGCAATAAGCCGGCAAATCACATCTTAAAAGTACAACCGGATCCGCGACAAGCTGCAGCCGGCAGGCGACACGAATCGTAGCGGGACCCGAGCACCTCGCGACCCGCGCACTCTACGCCCGTGGCTCCGCGTCGCCGCGATCGGACATATCTCAAGCAAGGAGCACCCATGGACCCCCGATATCTCGTAGCCAACGTCGATGAAATACCCAGCCCGTCCATGCTGGTCTACCGCGAGCGGCTCAGGGAGAACATAGATCGGACCCTGGCGATCGCCGGTGGCCCCGAACGCCTTCGCCCCCACGTGAAGACGCACAAGATGCGATCCGTCATCGAGATGCAGCGCGAGGCCGGGATTTCCAAGTTCAAGTGCGCCACGGTATTCGAGGCGAAGATGCTGGCTGAAACGGGCGTGGAGGACGTCTTCGTCGCCTACCAGATGGTCGGGCCCAACATCGGACGGCTGGTCGATCTCGCCGGCCGTTTTCCCGGGACGACCTTCCGCGCCATGGTGGACGACCGCGGTGCGGCCGAGGCGCTGTCGGCGGCGGCGTCCGGTGCCGGCGTGACCATCGACGTCCTGTTGGATTTCGACGTAGGCCTGCACCGTACCGGGATCGAGCCGGGTCAGAAGGCGCTTGAACTCTACGCGCTGCTGGATCGCCTGCCCGGCCTCACTCCGGGCGGGATCCACGGCTACGACGGACATAACCACCAGGAAGACTTAGCGGAACGAAGACAGGCCTGCAACGCCGCGCTGGACGCGGTGCGGTCGTTCCAGTCCCGGCTGGAATCCCGCGGACTGCCCGTTCCCCGGCGCGTCATGGGCGGTTCCATTTCCTTTCCGTGCTATGCGCCCGCCGAAGACGTGGAACCCTCGCCCGGTACCTCCGTATTCTGGGACTGGGGGTACGGCCAGCGCTTCCCCGACCTGCCCTTCGAAGCCGCGGCCCTGCTCCTCAGCCGCATCATCAGCATCCCCACCGCGACGCGGGTGACCCTCGACCTGGGCAACAAGGCCATCGCATCCGACCCCGCCGGACAACGCGGCATCGCCTGGAACCTTCCCGGAGCCAGGCCCGGCCAGCACAACGAGGAACACTGGATCATGGACTGTCCGGACTCCTCGGACCTTGCGGTCGGCGACCCAATCTACGTATTCCCCACCCACGTGTGCCCCTGCGCCGCCCTGCACCGCCAGGTGTATGTGATCGACGGCGACGGCCGCTGCCGCGAGCAGTGGACGGTCGACGCACGCGACCGCGAATAGCACGCACTGCCACGCATTTCACATGCTACTACCGCCAATGCGCGCGCGCAATCGACACACGACGCGAATTGACGAGGATGACGCTCGCTGCCGCGAACAGAGGACGGCGGACGGTGAACAGTGGACGGTCGACGTACGCGACCGCGAACAGTATCTGATTCCCCGACACTTCCGTCTCGTCGGCGACTACGTTTTTGCTGCTGTTTCCCCTCCGCGTTTGTGTGACGATCGTGTTACATTTTTAAACTTTGCTATTGACGAAGTGACGTAAATACATTATCTTAAATCGTTCGTGCTTGACACGAAAACCGGACGGAGTTCAACAGAAACCCGTCCGGGAAAACCGGTTCTTCAAGGCACGTCGACAGGGCGCTTGCATGACGTTTGAGCAGATCCTCATCAACCGGGACGGCGGGGTGGTCACGATCACGATCAACCATCCTCCCTTGAACGTACTTAGCGCACAGGTCGGACGGGAACTCGGTGAAGCGCTCGACTGGATCGAATCCGATTCGGCCGCTTCCGTGGTGATACTCACGGGGAGTGGCGACCGGGCCTTCGCCGCCGGCGCCGACATCCGGGAACTTCAACGGCTGTCGGGTTCGGACGCCGAGGAAATGACGCATCGCTGGCATCGCCTCTTCCGGCGGATCGAAGGATCCAGGCTGCCGGTCATCGCCGCCGTAAACGGGGTGGCGCTTGGAGGCGGGTGCGAACTGGCCATGGCGTGCGACATGCGTTACGCCTCCGAAAAATCCCGGTTCGGCCAACCGGAGATCAACCTCGGCCTGATTCCGGGTTGGGGTGGAACGCAGCGGCTGGCTCGGCTGATCGGCCGGGGACGGGCGCTGGAGTTGATGATGACGGGCGATATGTTCGATGCCGCGGAGGCCGAGCGACTCGGGCTCGTCAATCGTGTCACGGCACCGGAGGCATTGATGGAGACGGTCGGGGAACTGGCCGGTCGTATGGCCGCCAAGGGAAACATTGCCCTCGCATCCATCAAGACCTGTGTCAACGAAGGGCTCGACAAGACGCTGGACGAAGCGCTGGCGTTGGAAGCCCGTGAATTCGGAGCGGTGAGCTCCACAGCGGACAAGGCGGAAGGCATCGCGGCGTTTCTTGAGAAACGTCCCGCGGTATTCCGGGGTCGCTGAGTCGAGGCGTGCGTACTCAATAAGCGACCTGGATTTCATCAGAAACCACTGGCACGCGGCAGGAAGAGAGCGTTCGTATGCAGCAGCTAGGAGCCATCGAAGGCGAATACATCCAGGTAACGGGCGAATTCGAGAAGAGAGAAGCCATCGAATTCTGCGTACAGGATCTGAACAGCAAGAACATGGAATTCGGGGTCTGCGAGCAGGACGGGAAGTACTTCGTGGCGCGGGTGATAGTGCCGGACGAAGAGATCGATACCCATTCAAAGATCGTCACTGTGCGCAGCGACCGGGTGGATATACACGGCAATCCACGGGGCATCATCCGCAAGGGTGTCTACAACTTCGTGGAGTGGTACGCCGACGGTGAAGTCTCCGGACAGGCCGCCGCCGTCTAAGATCAGGATCGCCATACCCGGAACTTTCGGATCTGCTTAGTCCGAACCCGTTCCGCACGAGTCTGATCCGGACTGTATCCGGACCGAATCGTTTTCAAGCCGATCCGTACCCGAATCGTATCCGTACAGGCAATACTACTAAGCAATCCCAGGCTGTGCGCCTATTGCTCGTCGAAGCCATGGAAGCTGACCAGCCTTCCATGGTTTTTTTATACAACCTCTTTTCCATATGCCCGAAATACCGTAAGCATGGCACTCATTTCACTTCATAAGGTCGCGAAATACTACGGCGCCCTGTGTGTCCTTAAGGACATCAGCTGGGGCATCGACTCCAGTCATCACGTGGGCCTTATCGGGTCCAACGGAACCGGGAAGACGACCATGCTGCAGCTGATTACGGGCGATCTGTCCCCCGACGAGGGCGAGATTTCCCGACGGCGAGGGATCAACATCGGCTACCTGACCCAGGACGCGCACTTGACCTCTACCAATTCCGTTCTGGACGAGGCGCTGAGCAGCTTCGAGCGCATCCACGAACTGGAGCGGCAGCTTCGCGAGGCCGAAACCGCGCTGGAGAAGGCGAAGGGCGACGCGGAGGAAACCGAGCGCCGGCTGGGACTGTACGGGCGGCTGACGGAGGAGTTCGAGCGGGCAGGCGGTTACACCTACCATCACCGCGCGAGGACCGTGCTACACGGTCTGGGCTTCAAGGAGGAGGACCTGCCTCTGCCGGTCAACGTATTGAGCGGGGGCCAGAAGACGCGCCTGCGGCTGGGCAAGCTGCTTCTGGGTGACGCGGACCTGTTGCTGCTGGACGAGCCGGAAAGCCACCTGGACGTGGCCGCGACCGAATGGCTGGAAGAGTACATCTCGGATCATCCCTCGGCGATTCTGGTCGTGTCACATGACCGCTACTTCCTCGACCGGACCGTGAACAGCATCGCAGAGCTCGAAGACCTGGGTCTGAAGAACTACCCGGGCAACTACACCCGGGCCATGGCGGTCAAGTCCGAGCGGCTCAAGGCACAGCAACGGAGTTACGATCAGCAGCAGGCCTTCATCAAGGAACGGGAGGAGTTCATCCGCCGGACCATCGAGGGCGTCAAGACCAAGCAGGCCCAGGGCCGTCGCAGTCACTTGGCGCGCCTGAAACGCATCGAAAAACCGCGAACCCGGCACCGCACCGCTACCCTTGACTTCGGAGCGATGAAGCGAAGCGGGAGGGACGTGCTCCATCTGGACGGGGTGTCCAAGAGCTACGGCATGCGGACTTTGTTCGCGGAACTGCATTTCACCCAGCACCTCGGCGACCGCGTTGGACTGATCGGTTATAACGGCGTCGGAAAGACGACACTGCTCCGGATGATCGTCGGCCAGGAATCACCTTCTTCGGGGACCATCCATCTGGGTACGGGCGTGGACATCGGCTACTACGACCAGGAACGGGCCAGCCTTACCGGCGAGCGATCCGTGCTGAACGAACTCTGGTCCGTCAGACCCTCCATGAATGAGGGCACGGTAAGAAACCTCCTCGGGCGGTTCCTGTTCAGCGGCGACGACGTCTTCAAGCAGGTCGAGATGCTAAGCGGGGGCGAGCAGGGCCGCTTGGCGCTGGCCAAGCTGATCCTCGGGGAACCGAATTTCCTGGTACTCGACGAGCCGACCAACCACCTCGACATCCTCTCCAGGCAGGCCCTCGAACAGGCTCTGGCCGACTATCCCGGCACGCTCCTGGTGGCGTCCCACGACCGGTACTTCCTCGATCAGGCGGTGAACGCGCTCCTGGTCTTCGAAGCGGAAGGCGTAAGCCACTGGCAGGGTACCTACTCGGAATATCGTGCCTTCAAGGAGGAGCAGCGGCGCGCCGAGGCAAAGGAGAAGGAGCTGGCGAGGGAGAATAAGCCGCGCCAGAAGACCGGGGCGACATACGATCCCCGGAAGAAAGAACGCAAGGAACAGCGGATGATGGCCGATGCGCTGGAGGCGGCCATCCGGAAGAAAGAAGCGGAGATCGCCCGTCTCGAAGGCGACCTGGGCGAGGAAGGGACTTTCACCGACCATGAAACGGTCGCCCGGGTCGGCAACGCCTATGTGCGCGCCCGGCGGGAACTGGAGGACCTCTACGTGGAGTGGGAGGTCGTCACCATGGAACTGGAAGAATAAAATCGGAGGCAACTTGTACGACGCCGTCATTATTGGAGCCGGACCGGCGGGACTCGCCGCGGCCTACGCGGCCAAACAGGCCGGTTTAGACTACGTGGTCGTGGAGCGACAGTGCATCGTCCACACCATCTATCAGTTCCCGACTGGGTTGATCTTCTATTCAACCCCGGAACTCATCTCGCTGGGGGACGTGCCCATGATCGTCCAGGGGCTCAAACCCACCCGCGAAGAGGCGCTGAATTACTACCTCAAATTCGTCGAGACCCAGGGGATCAAGGTGAATACATACGAAGAGGTCAAAAGCATCTCCGGAGGGGACGGCGATTTCGAGATCCGGTCCGTTTCGCAGCGGGAAGGCGACCGGCTCTACCGCACCCGCAAGGTCATCCTGGCCACCGGCGCCTTCGACAGCGCCAATCGGATCGGCGTGCCCGGCGAGGAACTGCCCAAGGTCTTCCACTACTTCAAGGAGGGCCATCCCTTTTTCGACCGGGACGTCCTCGTAGTGGGCGGCAAGAGTTCGGCCGTGGAGACGGCCCTGACCCTGTACCGCGCCGGCGCCCGGGTCACTATGTCCTACCGCCGCAGCGGGTTCCGGGGCATCAAGTACTGGGTCCTGCCCGACCTGGAGAACCGCATTAGTGAAGGTTCCATCACGGCCCACATGAATTCCACGCTGAAGGAGATCAGGCAGGCCGAGGTGGTCCTGGACATGGCCGGATCGGAGCGCGTGATCCCGAACGACTTCGTATTCTGCATGACCGGCCACGGCCCCGACGTGCCCTTTCTGAGCGGCACGGGCGTCGAGATCCAGCCCGATAACAACGTACCGGTGCACGATCCCGACACCTTCGAATCCAACGTGCCCGGTATCTACATCATCGGCGTCATCACGGCCGGCAACGTGAGCAGCGACATCTTCATCGAGAATAGCCGGTTGCATGGACCCAAGGTGGTCGAGCATATGCTGGCGCAGAACGGGGTTTCGTAGAGCGGTCTGAGCATTCCGTGGCCGATGCAGGGAAACGAGATGAGTATATGCCTGTATTTCAATGAGAATTGCCCCGATTGCGGGACGAAGAAAACTGGGATGCAATTGGTGACGCATGCGAGATTTGAAACGATTGCCTTGCTGTTCGTGGCGACGTTAATTAAGTCGTTCAGGTTACCCACCGCTATACTCATGTCGTTGCAGAGGTATATCCATGAATGAGAATAAGTCCTCTCCCAATCCCCTCGTCGGCGTGGTCATGGGAAGCAAATCGGACTGGGACACCATGCAGAACGTCCAGGAGGTGCTCGAGCAGTTCGACGTGCCCCATGAATGCCGGATCGTCTCGGCTCACCGCACGCCCCTCTTGCTGGCCAAATACGCGGCAGAGGCCGAGGGACGGGGACTCGAAGTCATCATCGCGGGCGCGGGCGGAGCGGCACACCTGCCCGGCATGATGGCGGCCCAGACCCT
Source organism: Gemmatimonadota bacterium (assembly GCA_026713285.1). Lineage (GTDB taxonomy): Bacteria > JAAXHH01 > JAAXHH01 > JAAXHH01 > JAAXHH01 > JAAXHH01. The sequence goes on from JAPOOT010000496.1 coordinate 17,792, forward strand.
CCTGCCCGTCCTCGGCGTGCCCGTGGAAAGCAAGGCGCTCAAGGGTATGGACTCTCTGCTATCCATCGTCCAGATGCCCCGCGGCATTCCCGTGGGCACCCTGGCCATCGGCCAGTCCGGCGCCGTCAACGCGGCCCTGCTCGCCGTGGCCATCCTCGCCAATTCGCGACCGGACCTCAGAGAGAAACTGAGAAAGTTCCGAGAAGACCAGACCGGCAAGGTCATGGGGGATGAGCTTCCGTGAGTGGAACCACCGATTCCGTCCTCCCCGGTTCGACCATCGGCATTCTCGGCAGCGGCCAACTCGGCCGCATGATCGCCATCGCCGCCCGGCGCATGGGCTACCGAGTCCACACCCTCTCGCCCGAACCCGATTCGCCCACGGGTCAGGTCGCCGATCGCGAAATCGTAGCAGCCTATGACGACGTGGAGGCCGTGAAGCGCTTCGCCGGCGACGTGGACGTCATCACCCTGGAATTCGAGAACATCTCGGCTACCTGCGTCGACGCTGCTTCACCCATAGCGCCGGTTCGGCCGAAAGGAAGCGTGCTCCACACGACCCAGAACCGCCTGAGAGAGAAGACTTTTCTGGCTGATCATGGTTTTCCAGTCGCGCCGTTTCGCCACGTCAAGTCCAGAGGCGAGCTGGCAGCTGCCGTCGAGGAAATCGGCACGCCCGCCGTGCTCAAGACGGCCGGATTCGGCTACGACGGCAAGGGGCAGGTAAGGATCGCCTCGGCGGACGACGTGGACAGTGCGTGGACATCCATGGCGGGACAGGATGCCGTGCTCGAAGCATTCATCGACTTCGACCTGGAAATGTCGGTGGTGGCCGCTAGAGGATTGACCGGCGACTTCGCGCACTACGGCACTGTCGAGAACAAACACACCAACCACATACTCGACGTCACGACTGCACCGGCTGACGTGTCGGGCGCCGTAAACGTCACAGCCATTAACCTAACCAGGAAGGTATTCAAGGCTCTCGACGTCGTCGGTGTCGCCTGCGTCGAATACTTCCTCGACCGCGATGAGAACCTGATTATCAATGAAATCGCACCCCGCGTCCACAACTCCGGTCACTTCACCTTCGACGCCTGCGTCACCAGCCAGTTCGAACAGCAGGTACGGGCCGTGTGTGGCCTGCCCCTGGGATCGACCGAACAGCCACGACCCGCAGCGATGGCCAACCTGCTGGGAGACCTGTGGGAGAACGGTGAGCCGGACTGGGCGGCAGCTCTATCCGATCCCCACTTCAAGCTGCACCTGTACGGAAAGCAGGAAGCCCGGCCTGGGAGGAAGATGGGGCACTTGACGGCTATGGCCGATACGCGGGAGCAGGCGGTTGAGCGGGTATTGGAGGGGAGGGGGAGGTTGGGGCATTGATCTGGTCTTTTGTTTTTGGGTACTTCTCCAATAGAATTTCAGTTCACATACCTGGTTTAAAGTTTGACGACCTTTTGCCAACGCGTTTGATTCCGTCATGCTATAACCCGGAATTACTGTCGATCTTAAAATACCTTTAATACTATCAGTTCACCATTCGAGGTGACAACATGACTTACTACACTAATCTTTTCTCTCCAGAAACGTATGTGGCATTCTCAGAGTCAAAGCGAGATGTTTCGGGTTTTAGAATTCGACAGAAAAACGTTGCTAGCCAGATAAAACCCGGCGATCGATTTATCTGCTACGTAACTAAAATTTCGCGCTGGGTAGGTATTCTTGAGATCATGGAAGAGTACTTTGAAGACGATACTCCACTTTTCTATACTGAAGATGATCCTTACGTGATTCGATTCCGAGTAAAAGCTCACGTATGGCTGCCAAAGGAGAAGGCAATTCCAATTCATGAGAATGGAGTCTGGAACCACCTTTCATTTACTCAGGAACATAGCAAAAACAGTACAGCCTGGACAGGCAAACTACGAGCAAGCTTAAATCAAATTACCGAACAGGATGGCCAGTTTTTGGAAGAGTTATTAGAAATGCAGAAAACTAATGGATTAACGTACCCCATTGACGGTGATTATTTTCAAAAGTTGGTTGGCCAAAGAATCCGGCGTGAAGACAAGACTGTAACTGTCACTGTTCCTCAAGAGGATGAGACAGAGACAAACACTTTGGACGAACCGACAATTCGTGAGTCATATAGGATACAAGCATTGTTGGCACAAATTGGTGAGTCTATGGGGTTTAAAATCTGGCTTCCGCGCTCTGATCGTTCAAATGTATTACAAGAATGGAAACCATCCGAGGATGTACTGCTAAATGAACTACCGCTGAACTATGACGAAACAACCTTAAAAACAATAGAACAAATTGACATGCTTTGGTTAAATCGTAGGTCAATTTTCAGAGCCTTCGAAGTGGAACACTCAACTGCCATTTATTCTGGGATACTACGAATGGCTGACCTGCTTGCACTTCAACCAAATATGAACATCCGACTTCATATTGTTGCACCGTTTGAAAGAAGAGACAAAGTTTTGCAGGAGATTCAGCGTCCTGTTTTCTCGTTGTTGGATCGTGCCCCATTATCTGAAATCTGTACTTTTATCTCATACGACAGCGTAATGGAACTATCGGAGGAACGCTATATATCACATATGTCAGATGCAGTGCTTGAAGAATACACTGAGGAATCATGAGAGTTTAATACTATTCTTCTCACACCATCCCCCTCAACAACCCAACCGCCTCATCCAGATACTCATCCTGGGTCAGATCCCCTTCGACCAGGTCGGGCCTGTGACCACCCCACTGCGTCGCCAGCACCAGCGTCTCTCCAATATCCCATAGCGTCCACGCATTCGCGAAGACCGGCAGGCAGTCCATTTCCTGCTGCGTCAATGGACGCACCCGGTTGTAGCCTTCCAGGAAACAACGCCAGATCTCGTCGGTCAAGTGATCGGGTACCGTCTCGATGATATTGTACAGGAAGGTCGCCACGTCGTAGGCCCGCCAGCCGAACGCACACTGGTCGAAATCCAGTATGCAGTATCCGTTCTCGGGATGGTACAGGATGTTTCCGACGTGCAGATCGGCGTGGATGAGACCGTAGATCTCCTTGCCCTTGCCGAGCCCGTAGATTTGACGGCGCATGTGATCGGCGTAATCCCTGAAGAACGACAGGTCCTCGCCGCGCCGCTCCCTCAGGATCGATTCCAGCGTTTGCAACGGACCGTCCAGCAGGTATTGCAGATCAAAATGGTGACGACAGTACGGTACCGGGAACTGATCCGCCCGCTGGTGAATTTCAGCCACAGCCGACCCGAAGGAAATCACCACCGGTTCATTCACTTCGGGATGCCACGTGACGTGCTCCTCGCCCTCGAAGAAGTGAAAGAGCGCACCGCATTGGGCACCGCCTGAGGTGTCTGTGGCAGAATCGGTCAGAGAAACGGCTGAAGGACCAGGTCGGGGGACGGACGAGGGATTGGTTGATGGACCGGACCGGGGGTCGGATGGTGGATCGGCTGAGGTGTCGGTTGAATCCACCATCACACTCAATCGCTGGCCGTCCAACCTTTCCACTGGATCGGGTACAGCCAAATCGTACTCTCCTAAATATGCCAGCAGGTCGAGTTCGTACTGATAGGCCTCGGGATTACGGACGTAGAAGTCGTGGTCCGTATAGACCCTGTAAACGTATCGCCGACCCTTTGACGTAACGAGGTAGTTCCTGTTGGCCCCTGGCTCCAGTTCTTTTACATCGATAGGTTCGGAGAGGCCGTAGTGAGCCGCGAGGTAAGAAGCGATGGACGAGCGGGACGATTCTGGAGATTCCGAAGAATCCGAATGTCCGGATGAAGCAGAAGATGCGGATGATGCAGAAGAATCCATAGTCATCTCCATGATGGCGGTTTATACGGTTTTACTGTAATGTGTTTTGCAATCTTGACCGGGACAACAAGTTTAAGTTCATTGCTTGAATTGCGATGAGATGCGTGAATCGCGATGAGATGCGTGAATCACGATGTACTGCGTGAATCACGGTAGGTTGCGCGTTGGACCGTAACTTCGAGAGGAGCACCCATTGCCCAAACAACCCAATATCGTCGTCCTGATGTCCGACCAGCAGCGACTCGACACGGTGAGTTGCTACGGGCTGAACGACGTGTGCCGAACGCCCCATATCGACGCCCTGGCCGCGCGTGGCGTGCGCTTCGACTGGGCGTTTACGCCGACGGCGATCTGCTCACCGGCCCGCGCCTCCTTCTACACGGGCCTCTATCCGCACAAGCACGGGGTATCGGCCAACGGTCTCTGCCTGAACGAGGGCGTGCGCGGTATAAACCACTACCTGGCGGATGCAGGCTATCGCTGCGGGTA
>JAPOOT010000345.1 GCA_026713285.1 Gemmatimonadota bacterium
ACGTGACCGGCAGCATGGAATAGGCGGGAACCGCGGCGCCGTGCAACACTACGCGGCAGATCGTCTCGCGATCGATGGCCCGGGCGACGGCGCGCCGGACCCTGGCATCGCTGAAGGGCGGTTTCCGTGTATTGAAGAAGATGTACCAGGTGCCGTCCGTCGGATTCGAGATCAGTTCCGCTTTCAATCCGGGGTCGCGCTGCACGCGAATCAATTCGTTGGCCTGCACCTCGGCAAAACCCACCTCGTCGTTTTCATAAGGGAGCAGGTTGGCCGTAGACGGATGACGGAATACCCGGTTTATCTTCTCCACATAGCCCTTGATGGGACCGTCGTAGTGGGGATTGAGTTCGAAATTCATGTGGCTGCCGTGTTTCCACTCCGTCAATCGATAGCTCGAATTGGATACGCAATTCCCTTCCTCGGTCCACCTGGGACCGTACTTTTCCACCTGCCACCGGGGCACCGGCATGGAAGTGGGGACGGAAAGGATGAGGCCCAGGTAGGGCGCCGGGTGGGTGGTTTCGACCGTCAGCGTATGGTCGTCGATCGCCCTGACACCCAGCATGGAGGGATCGGCGTTAGGGGTCTGGCTGTAGGATTTTGCGCCCACGATGTCGCTGTAGAATGCGGCGTATGGATTTGCCGTCTCGTAGGACAGGGATCGACGGAAGGTGTAGACGAAATCGTGGGCCGTGACGGGCCTTCCGTCGCTCCACCGTCCCGTTTTCCGCAGGAAGAAGGTCCAGGTTTTTCCGTCGGGCGAGATCTCCCAACGATCCGCCGCGGCCGGGATGAGGTCGCCGTTTTCGTCCTTCGCGACCAGGGTCTCGAAGAGGAACTCGTTCCACTGCCCCACGTAGAGGTTGACGCTGACGTCCAGGCTTCGGGGCTCGTCGCGCATGAACCGGTAGGTCTGGAATTCGAGCGGCGCAGCATCGGGCGGCAACTGCTTGCCGATGGAGTTGAAGATCGGGGCGTCGCCCTGCGGGATCATCGGCAAGGCGCCGGCGACCAGCACGCCCGCGCATCCCAGGAAGGCAGCCGCAAGGATAGCCGGATACCACCGGCCGGAGATGGACGAACGGCGTAGGCCGGCGGCAGGAGACTTTTCCGGCAAAGCCATATGGCTTCCGGCGGCGTCCTTCGGGCCGGAGTCCTTGGACCGTCCGTCACGGCCCAGGTGATTCGACATCATGACGCGGAACCCCCTCCTGTTCTGTTTCCCAAGGACCACTGTTCGCCGATCAGTTTCACGGCCATCCGGATCGCCTCGCCCAGGTTTCCCGCGTCGGCTACGCCCCTGCCCGCGATATCGAATGCGGTGCCGTGATCCACTGAGGTGCGGACGATCGGCAGGCCCAGGGTCACGTTGACCGCGCGGTCGAAGGCGATGGCCTTGACCGGAATGTGGCCCTGGTCGTGGTACATGCCGACGATCCCGTCGAAATCGCCCTTCCGAGCCCGCATGAACACGGTATCAGGCGGCAATGGGCCGACAATTTGCCAACCACGGTTGCCGGCTCTCTCGCGTGCCTTTTCGAGCGCAGGTTCGATGACCCGTATTTCCTCGTCTCCGAAGAGACCGCCCTCCCCCGCGTGGGGATTCAGACCGCAGACGGCGATCCGGGGCGCGGCCACGCCCATGCCGACCAGCGCGTTGCCGACCAGGTCCACGGTGACGAGGATTTCCTCCTCGGAAAGACGGTCGATGGCGTCTCTCAGGGATACGTGGGTCGTCGCGTGGGAGACCAGGATGCCGTCGAAGGCCAGCGAAAGCCGGAATCTCGCCGATCCGGTGGCTTCGGCAAGCAACTCGGTGTGACCGGCGAAGGCGTAGCCGGCAAGTCCCATGGCTTCCTTGTTCATCGGTGCGGTGACCACGGCGCCGATTTCATCCTCCATCGCCATGCGGGCGGCCAGCTTGACGGATTCCACGGCAAGACGACCGGCTTCGG
>JAPOOT010000498.1 GCA_026713285.1 Gemmatimonadota bacterium
GCACGTGAGGATTCGAAAGCACGGCTGGACACGGCGGCACGTGGGGATTCGTAACCGCGCCCGGATACAGCAGCGCGACCGAATCAAAAGAATGAGAAGTCGATTTCCTTGCTCGTCATGAACTCCAGCAGCGCCGGCACTCCTTCTTCTGTTTTCCTTATACCCCGCTTCAGCGCCGGGATGATCTCATCGGGAGACTCGACCCGCTCCCCGTAGCCTCCGAAGGCCTCAGTCATCATGGCGTAGTTACCCGAAATGTCGGTCGCGCCGTATTTTGCCTGCGACGTGGGCATGACGGGAATCTCGATGGCCATGGAGTGGTTGTTGAACAGGACGGAGAGGATGGGGATGCGCTCGCGCACGGCCGTTTCGAAGTCCATGCCCGTGAACCCGATGGCCGCGTCGCCCCACACGTTTATGCAGAGCCTGTCGGGGTGGGCCAGTTTTGCGCCCATGGCCAGGCCGAGGCCGTAGCCTAGCTGCGTGGTCTTGCCCCAGCCGATGTAGCTCAGCGGCGTGGTTGACGGCCAGAAGGGGGTCAGTTGGTCACGTGGGCTGCCCGCGTCGTGCGTGATGATCGTTCGCTCGATGTCGACGGTTTCGATCATGTCGCTGATGACCCGGTAAGGGGAGAACGGCGTGGATGCGTCCCGGAGTTTCGGCATCCAGGCGTTCATCCAGCGCCGCCGGATCGTCCGGATTTCCGCCGCGATCCCGTCGCGCCTGCCCCGCGGCTTACGCTTCAACCTGTCCGATACCTCTTCGATTAGGGCCCTGAGGGTGAGCGCGGCATCGCCTACGATGGGATAGGCGGATTCCACGTCCTTATTTATGTCGTCCGGATCCAGCGTGGCGTGGATATAGGTCTTTCCCTCGGGCATGGTCAGGCCGAAATTCGTCCGGGTGAAACTGCACCCGATCCCGAAGATCACGTCGGCGTTTTGCACGAAAACATGAACAGGCTCCGGCATCGACCGTCCTCCGTTTCCCAGGGACAGGGGATGGTCTTCCGGGAAGGCGCTCTTGCCGTCCAGGCTGGTGGTCACCGGGGCTTCCAGTAGCTCGGCCAGTTGCTTGAGTTCGGGCCAGGCGCGGGCGTAGTGCACCCCCTGGCCGGCGTAGATGACCGGCCTCTCCGCCGCGACCAGTGCCTCGGCGGCGTCACGCACCGCGTCCGGATCGGGTCCGACGCGGACGGAAGGAGTGGCCCTGTAATCAAATGGTTCGGGCACCTCCTCGCCCAGAATGTCGGTCGGGAACTCCACCAGTGCCGGACCCGGCCGCCCGTTTTTGACCCGGGTGAACGCCCGGCGCATCATCTCCGATACGGTCTCGGGAAGCACAAGGTATTCACAGGACTTGGTGATGTGCTGGAAGTTGAGATAGGCGTGGAAATTCGGCGACAACTGGGCGACCTTCATCCGGTAGCCCATGGGGAGGACCACGATGGGCACCGATTCGCCGAAGGCCTGCGCAACGCCGCCGTAGGCGTTCTCGGTGCCGGGTCCGCTCTGCATGCAGAACACGCCGATCTTGCGTCCGGAAGACAACCGGCTGACCGCGTCCGCCATGTGGAGGCCGATCCGTTCCTGACGTACGATCACCGTGCGGATGTCCAACTCCGCGGCGCTTTCGATCAGTGGATTGACCGGGTAAGCGAAGAGGTACTCGACCCCTTCTTTCTTCAATACGTGGGCAACCGCCTGTGCGACGTTCATGTAGTTGTCACTCCTCTTCGTTCAGGTACCGGATCATTTCCCTGACCCCGTCCATACCCAGGTTGCCGCCGCTGAACAAGGCAGCCACGCGCTGTCCACGCAACGCCGACGCCTCGCGCATGCACAGGGCGAATCCCGCCGCGGCCGCGCCTTCCGCGATGAACCCGGTGTGTTCGAGGACGACGGGGATCGCCCGCTTCATCTCTTCCTCGGTGACGAGGTGCATCTCGTCGACCAGGTCTTTCAGGACGTCGAAAGCCAGGCCGCCCGGATAGGTCGTCGCGAGTCCTCCGGCAAAGGTGTCGCAGGATGCCGTGATCACCGTCCGGCCTTCCTGCCAGGATCGGTAAACCGATGGCGCGTTGGCGGCCTGGACGCCGATGAGGCGCACCAGCGGATTGGTGGCCTTGATAGCCGTGCCGACCCCCGCGATCAGGTTGCCGCCGCCCACGGGCAGCACCACCGCATCCAAGTCCGGCAGGTCCTCCACGATCTCCAGGCCGATGGTGCCCGCGCCCGCCATGAGGCCAAAATCCTCGCCGTCCTCGATGTACACCTTTCCGGTTTCTTCCGCTATCTCCCGCGCCCGCATGAATCCGTCGGCGATCGTCTCTCCGTGGACGACCAGTTCGGCGCCGAGCCGGCGGATGGCATCGCTCTTGACCTTCGGAGTACCGTGGGGCACGACCACCGTGACGGGTACGCCCAGCAAGCCGCCGCCGTAGGCTATGCCCTGGCCGTGGTTGCCGGTGGACGCCGTGGTGACCCCCCGTTCGCGCTGTGCCTCGTCGAGCAGGGACATGGCATACAGTCCGCCCCTTACCTTGAACGAGCGTATGGGCTGGAAATTCTCGTACTTGACGTGGAGTTCCAGGCCCAGCGTATCGCTGAACCCGGCGGAACGGTACATGGGCGTCGGCGCCAAATACTGGTTGAGGAAGCGCCGTGCCCTGGCGATGTCAGTCAGCGTGGGATGGGTGGGCATGGGGTTTAGGCGCTTCCCTGGGTACAGTTAGCGTAATTTGGTTGTCGAAACAAAGAAACCCTTGGTGGATTGTAGCTTGATCCACAATCTGCTTATTCTGCTGTGATTAGGAAGTAAGTCAAGGTACAAAAGAGTTGACAGTATACGTAAAGGACTCGTAACTTAGACCATATTATGGGACATGTTGAATGTATTTAGTAATTTAATTATAAATATAACAATATCTTATATAGGACACTACGAAGGACATTGTGAAAGACATAACAACGGACATTAGAGGTGTCAACAATGAGAAAATATGAATCCACTCATCCGTGGTTGCGAAGCTTCGATACGGATTACCTGGTTCGTGTCCCGCCAAGAATCTGGATGATCCTTGGTGAGATCAAAGCCAAGTGTGAGCACTTGACAGGTATTCCGCTGATGCGTCAGACGGCGCATGAATTGTACCAGGTGTACCTGGCGAGAGGTGTCCTGGGTACAACAGCTATCGAAGGGAATACCCTTTCGGAAGAAGAAGTACGTGCGCATATGGAAGGTAAATTGAAACTACCCGAGTCAAAGGAATACTTGAAACAGGAAATCGATAACATCCTGGAGGGGAAACGCAGAATCCTGTCGCTTCAAAGTAAAAACAAACTCCCTCCGTGGTCGCCTGAAGAAATCTGCAGGCTCAATGAGGTTGTGCTTAAAGAACTCGAGCTACCGGACGAGGAAACGATACCTGGAGTAATACGGAAACACTCCGTAGGTGTGGGCCGGTACCGCGCGGTGCCGGCCGAAGACTGTCTTTTCTTGCTCAAACAGCTATGCAAATGGTTGAATTCATCTACAGACGACATTGATCATGGCAGCCGAATCCCATTAGGGTTGATCAAAGCGATCGCTGCCCACCTTTATTTTGCGTGGATCCATCCTTTTGGGGATGGGAACGGAAGAACGGCCAGGTTGATTGAGTTCAGAATACTGATAGAAGCTGGAATACCCATCCCTGCAACGCTGCTACCAAGCAATTTCTATAACCAGACCAGAACGGAATATGCCCGACAGCTTGACAGGGCATCACAGTCTGGTGGGAGTATGGACGAATTTATGGAATATGCGATCCGAGGTTTCTCCGAAGGCCTAACGGAACAACTTGCATCGATCAGAGACCAGCATCTTCGGATATCCTGGATCAACTTCGTCCATGCGCAGTTCCAGGGAATGACGGGTACCGCAGCAAAACGTCGCCGCAACCTTGTTCTTGCTCTTTCTGAACAGGATCTACCGGTCCCCAGGTCCCAGATTGGGGAGATCAACCCAAGGGTTGCCAGGGAATACGCGAACGCGTCACAGAAGATGATCAGCCGAGACTTGAATTACCTTAGAAAAATGGATCTTGTAGAGCGCACCAGGAGTGGTTACAGCGCAAAGAAGCAGCTCATGCAGGCTTTTTTGACTTCAGGCTAAGCGGAACTGACCATCTGATAAAACCGTCGAATATGACGGATCATTACTAGACCTCGATGCTGAAGAGGTGGACGGAGTTGACATGCAAAGACACACCTGCAAGCGAATCACCCCGGCGGAAATTGCCGCCAAGATCCCCGCTCCGAATGGAGACCGGTTTTTCGTTGCGCTGGAGCGCGGCGAGTTGCAGATCGAGTTGTACATGCCCCGGGAAGTGGACGACCAGACGCCGCACCGCCGTGACGAGTGCTATGTGATCGTCGAGGGGAAGGGGAAGTTCGAAATGGGCGGCGAGGTCGTGCCGTTCGAGGCCGGCGACTTCTTCTTCGTGCCCGCCGGAGTAGCGCATCGTTTCGTGGAATTCGGCGAATCGATGAAGACGTGGGTCATCTTCTACGGACCCGAGGGCGGCGAGCAGGTCTGAACGCCCGCGTGTGTCGTCCCGCCAGCGAAATTGCGTGCCGGTGGCGAGCAGGTCTGATTTTCGATTCCAGGCAAGTCGGGCATGGCCTAAAGGTTACTCGCGCTGTTTCAGCCCGTGCGCCGCCACAGATCAATCGGTCCAATTTCACACGGTTCACCCGTCGTCACCGTTCCCGCCGACCGGTCTCATCACACACTACCCGTCATCCCCGTTCCCGCCGACCGGTCTCATCACCCACTACCCGTCATCCCCGTTCTCATCCGCCCGTTTGCGAAGGGATTTGAGTCGCCTCGAAAGTTTCTGAATCTCTTCCTCTACCAGGACGATTTCATCCCCCACGCTGATGCGTCCGTCCCTTTCCAGGTGCCGGCGCCGTTCCTCCGATTCACGGTCGGCCTGGGCCTCGGACATGGAATTGATGATGACCCCGATGAAGAGGTTCAGCATGATCATGGTGCCCAGCATCACGAAACTTACGAAGAAGATTGCACCGAATACTGGCATGGCCCGCGAAGCTTCGCGCAGATGGGCCTGAGCGAAATCCGCGTAGTTGGGGTAGGCGTCGCTGCCGTACATCTGGATATACATCACGTCGGTCCAGTCCTCCAGGGTTACCACGCGGAAGAGCGTAAGCAGCGCCGTAGACAGATCCTGGAAGTGGACGGGGTCGTTGCCGCGGAAGAGATAGACGCCGAGTACCGCGTAGATGTAGAACAGCACGGCCAGCAGCAGGCCGACATATCCCAGCGACGTGATCGACTTGAGCAGCGAATTGACCAGCAGTTGCAGTTTCGGCACCGCGGTCACCAGCCGCAGCGCTCGGAGCACCCGGGCCAGGCGAAGCACCGCGGCGTACTGCCCACCCGTCGGCAGCAGGCACGCCACCACGATGAGGAAGTCGAAAACGTTCCACCGGTCGCCGAAATAGCGATACCAGTGGCGGCCGTGCCGCGCCATCTTCAGCGCGGCTTCCAGGATGAAGAACAGCAGGACCAGCTGGTCGAGCCGATGCAGCCACGCACCGAACCGGACCACGAGATCCCGGGAGGTTTCCAGCCCCACCAGTACGGCGGCGGCCGAGATCACTCCGAGGACGGTGTGCTGGAATGCGTTCGAATCTACCAGTCTTCCGATCTGGTTTTTCACAGGCCTACGCTCCGGAAAAGAAAGCACCTTTGACATTTCCCACGGCTACCTCGCACGCAGGATCTGATAGTAGAAGGTGCCGGTGATTTCCAGAAACGGATGGAGGAAATCATTGGGGAGCGGCGGAAAGGGGTGGGAAGTCTCGATGGCGTTGCGGCTTGACGCCACGAGAGATTGATAAGGAATGTCATTGTCCCTGTAGGAAAGCACTTCGAGGTCGCGCAGGGCGCCGTCGGGCATGATCTTGAACCGGATGATGACCCGTCCGCTCACCAGGCCGAGCCGGAAGGCCTCGGGTGCGAACCAGCGTCTCCGGATCCGCTCGCGCAGGATGTACAGGTACGGCGCGTAATCCCAGGCATAGGTGCTGAGCGAGAAGTCGCCGTAGTCCTTGACCGAGGTGTGGCGGTTGTTCGTCCTGGGTACGCGCGGACCGGAGTTTCCTAAACCGAATCCGAACCGGCGGTGCCGCTCGTAGGCGGGTTCGCGTGAAATCTGAGCCAGTTCGTTCAGATCGTTCTGGGGTATAAACACCGGCGCGTCCGGACCGGTGGGCCGTGGCGCGGAAGCGACCCCGTCCCCTGCAATCGCGCCTTCTCCAAGTCCTTCGCGTCCGTCCCTGCCCCGGAATTCGCGCCGGATGATCAGATCCGAAGTCCACATGGGCGGGTCTTTCACCTCTTTGAAATCCTCGATGCCGCCCTCTCGCGGCGTGAGCGGGACGGCGCCCGTGAATGGATCATGCTGCTGATCGTCCTCTTCGTTCGGGTCTTCCATCGTCCTGACCTCCAGTTCGCCCTCGGAGAAAGCCGGACCTTCAGGCAAATCCGTATCCTCCAGCAGGTCCCTCGCGATGGCGTTCTTATCTGCCACGTCGGCCTCCGGTTCGTCCGGCGGCTCCTCAACGCGGGCTTCTTCAGGCACGTCGACCAGGGTGGGAGGGTTCTGCATTTCCATGTAGGCCTGTTCGAGCTGTTCCAGACGCTCGTAGGGAGCGAGGGTGAGTTCGATCATGTTCTTGTCTTCGAGCAAGCCGGTGGACAGGAGGGCCAGCAGGATGAAGCCATGGAGCAGACCGGCGGCTGCGAAGGCGACGAGGAGGTATTTGGCCGTTAATCGGCGAAAGGATACGGTCCGTCCCAGGGGCCGGGATTGATGGGCGTATTCTTTCGAGTATATATCCATGCATGGTTCTTAGGATAGGATTACGAGCGGCCGTTTCAGTCCGCGGTCGGTCGTGCGGGAAGAAACGGCAGGGAGTTCCGGCGGCGGTTCAGCGTTTCTGCAGGATGTTCCGGACGTTTCCTACAAGGAGATTCAATCACGTTGGTATAAACGCGGAGAATGCCCGGGAGTTCCATCCTACCTCAGCCCCAGGCCGTGACGGACCTCCGTCATGGTTTCCGACGTGAGCTTCCGTACCCGGTCGGCGCCCTTGGCGAGAGCGTCCCGCACGTCGTCGGGCCGGCGGGTAAGGTCCTCGTACTTGTCCTGGATCGGCGACATGGCGGATTCCATGTTGTCGCCCAGTTTCTTCTTGCAATCGACGCATCCGATGTCCGCGCTCCGGCACTCGGCGTCGATGGCCGCCACCTCGTCCGGACTCGAGAAAGACTTGTGGAGCGTGAAGATGTTGCAGATATCCGGATTTCCAGGGTCGGATCTGCGCAGCCGGTTCGGATCGGTATAGGCGGAACCGAGCTTCTTCCGGACCGTGTCTGCGCCGTCCTTCATCGCGATGTAGTTCCCCTGGCTCTTGCTCATCTTGGACTGGCCGTCCAGGCCCATGATGCGCGGCGCGGGGCTGTACAGCGTCCTGGCATCGGGGAATACCGGCCCGTACAGGTGATTGAACCGCCTGGCGATTTCGCGCGTCAGCTCCAGGTGCTGGGACTGGTCGTCGCCCACGGGAACGCCGTCGGCCTTGACGCCCAGGATGTCCGCGGCCTGAAGCACGGGATAGGTGAACAGCCCCGCGTTGATGTTCTGCTTATGCTGGGCGGCCTTGTCCTTGAACTGCGTCATCCGTTCCAGGGCCCCGATGGCGGTGCATGTGCTGAAGATCCAGGCCAGTTCCATCGTTTCGGTCACATGAGACTGCACGAAGAGCGTACAGCGGTCCGGGTCGAGACCGCATGCGATGCCCATCGTGGCGGTGTCCAGCACGGCCTCACGCATGGTATCCGGGTCGTACTCGATGGTGATGGCGTGGTAATCCACGACGCAGTAGATGCAGTCGTACCGCGGGATCAGCCTGGCCCAGTTGGCAACGGCGCCGAGGTAATTCCCTATATGTATGTCGCCGGTCGGCTGGATGCCGCTGTACAGCCGGGTCGGTTCGCCCGACGTGTTTTCCTTGTCACTATCCGCCGGGGGACAGGCCGCAGTCCCGTCGTCCGGCGCGTGATTCGTCTCTTTCCGTTCGTCCCAACTCATGCCCGATCATGCTCCTTCGTGGACCTTGAGGGTCCATCTTGCTACGTTACCTGCATACAAAAAAAAGTTGTCATGATACCTGGTCAGCCGTATCTTTATTCGACCCGAAACAGACGTGTTAAATTGCGTCGGAATCCCCCTTCTGTCAAGCGAAATCATGGGGCGAGTTCCTTGTAAGACGAACGCCGCGAAGGCGTATTCGCCGAGATCGATCCAGGTCTCTCGGCCAACGGCGAGCCGGGTTTTATTGGAGAGCGGGACGGAGAGCGAGACATGAAAGAGAACAACGCATCCACACTGGATGAAAAGTACCAGGCGCTTCAGCAGGACCTGCAGGCCATGGGCGGCGTCCTGGTGGCTTTCTCCGCGGGCGTGGACAGTGCGCTGCTGCTCAAGGTGGCCACCGACGTGCTGGGTGACCGTGCGCTCGGAGTGACCGGCGTGTCCGAATCGCTGCCTGAGGAGGAGAAAAACGCAGCCGCCGAACTGGCCGAATGGATGGGCGCGCGCCACCGCTACGCGGACACAGAGGAAATCCACAACGCGGAATACATGCAGAACAACCCGCGCCGGTGCTATTTCTGTCGAGATGAGTTGTATACGCGCCTGGAGGAGATCGCAAGGGAAGAAGGCGCGGCCTTTATCTGCGAAGGAAGCATCGTGGACGACATCAGCGACTTCCGCCCGGGCATGCTGGCGATCCGCGAACACGGCGTTCGCAGCCCGCTTAAGGACGCCGGGTTCACCAAGGCCGACGTCCGTGCGTTGTCCGAACGGCTTGGCTTGCCCACGGCAGACAAGCCCTCCCTCGCGTGCCTTTCGTCGCGTTTTCCCTATGGCGACCCCATCACCATCGAAGCGCTCGAGCAGGTCGGCCGGGC
>JAPOOT010000501.1 GCA_026713285.1 Gemmatimonadota bacterium
ACGGACTTCCTGCTGTCGTGCGTCGAAGAGGTGTTGTACCGTCGGAAAGAGGTCATCACCCGCGGGGCGAGGCGCAAAGCGGAAGTCATGGTCGGAATCGCCATGAGGGCGAACAGGCCGTCGGCGAAACTGATCACCGCGTCGATCGAGGCGACGGAGGCAACCACGACGAAGACAACGTAGGCCACGTTGTAGTACTTGGCATACCGGGCGCCGATCAGAAAGCTCAGGCACTTGGCGCCGTAGTAGGAGTAGGTCAACAGCGTGGTAACGGCGAAGAAAAACACGCATACGGTCAGGATGTACGCACCGAAACCGGGCATGGCGGCTTCGAACGCGCCGGCGGTGAGCGTTACTCCGTCGTCCGATGTGGTCCGCCATACTCCGGTCATCAGGATGACAAGGGCCGTGCAGGTACAAACGATCATCGTATCGATGACCGGCCCCACCATGGCGACGAGGCCTTCCCGAACCGGCTCGCCGGTTTTGGCGGCGCCGTGGGCCAGCGCTTCCGTGCCGATGCCGGCCTCGTTGGAAAAGGCCGCGCGACGAACCCCGGTGACGATGGTCGTACCGACCACGCCACCCGCCACCGCGGTTCCGGTGAATGCATCGGTAAGAATGAGAGACAGGTACCGGGGCACCTCGTCCAGATTGTTCAGGATAATCCAAAGCGTCGAGACCATGTAGAGAACCACCATGGCGGGTACGGCGCGGGAAGCCACTTCCGCGATGCGGGTGATCCCGCCGAAAATCACAACGGCCACCAGGACGGACAGGACCACGCCCGCGATGAGATCGAATTGGAAGTGGCCGTGTCCAGGAGGCAAGTAAGACGAGAACACGACGTCCCGGAAAATCTGGATCAACTGGTTGGGCTGCAGGAGCGGGAGACATCCGATGACGCCGGCTACGGCGAAGAGGATGGCCAGGGGTTTCCAGGCGCTCCCCAGGCCTTCCGATATCACGTACATCGGTCCGCCTTGTATGCGCCCCGCAGTGTCTTTTCCCCGGTACATGATGGCCAGCGAACAGGTAAAGAACTTGGTAGCCATGCCGACGAAGGCGCTGATCCACATCCAGAAAATCGCTCCGGGGCCTCCCGTGGTGATGGCGATGGCGACACCGGAGATGTTTCCCATCCCAATCGTGGCGGAGAGTGCGCTGACCAGCGCCTTGAAGTGGGATACGTCCCCTGGGTCGGAAGGATCATCGTACCTGCCGCGGATCAGGTCGAAGGCGTGCTTCACGTACCGGAACGGCGTGAAACGGCTGTAAATCAACAACAGCGCCCCACCGCAGATGATCAGATAGAATACGTATGACCATACCAGGTTGGAAAAGGCGACTACGTAGGGTTCTATGAAGGCCATGGCCAGGTATTACCGGATTGAGCGATTCCAGGTGTTTATGCCTTACAGTCGCGGGTTCGACTCCGCTGCCGCATCCTGCCTGAAGCTACGCACCATGTCGATGTAGTCCCGGGAGAAAAGCTTGTCCGGACGCCTGTCGTAGCTGAAGATTGCGATGATCCGGGGACGTTTCGTCGGTCCAACCGGAGCAACCCGGTGCAGCGCGTACTTGCCGTTGAACAGCACGAGTGTTCCCGGCCGGATGTCGGTGCGGCGAGCGTGGCGCCGAGGGGCTTCGAAGACGGCGCGCACGTCGTCGTAGTGCTCGTCGTGGTCCTCCCGAAGATCGGGTACGTATTCAAACTGCCCACCGGAATCGGGCTCCTGGATCAACAGCGTGATGTTCCCGTTGTTGGAATCGAAGTGCCACCCGTTGCTGTCGCCTTCCATGGCGATCTGCAGGGTCAGGGCAAGGTGGGGACAGGCGCTCGTATACAGCGTATCGAATCCCAGTATCCTTCGCACGAACTCGGTCAGCGAGGGCCAGTGAAATACGCTGCGTACGAGGCTGTCATTGGGTATCTGGTAGTTCAGGACCTGCCGGTACCTGTTCGTGTGCTCGACCGTCCGGGGATGGCCGGAGGGCCAGTCCCGGTCAACATAGTCGTTCCCCTCGTAGCTTGTGCGCGGCCTGTCGTAGTAGTAGCCCTGCGGGATCAGGGTACAGGTCTCCTTCACCATGCCGGCCAGCGCATGTGGCATTACGAAACCATCAAGCACGCAGATGGACTTCTCCCGCAGCTCGGATCGGCAGGAGGCGAGGAACTCCGTACCGGCAGGACCGTCCAGGTTCTCCATCGGGTACCGGCCGACGTCGACCAGGGCGGCGGGACGCACGGGTTTCATGGTTCAGATCCTCATCACAGGTACACAGGTACGGGCACAACCGGAACGGTTTGCCCGGCTTCTCATCCGACTCTTCGTATTTCCCAGAGTTCGACCACCATGTCGGCAGGATAGCCGATGGGATCGAAGTCGTCCGTCTCCCTGGCGTCGTAGCCTACCGCGCCGAACAGGTTTTCGATGGTTCGGGAAGAATGATGCTGCGCCTCGCCGATCGTGTGGTAGAGATAGACCGCGGACGGAAGAATCACGGGGTAACCCATCTCGTACAACGCATAGGCCGGTTGATGCCGATGCAGGCGACGAATAACGTCATGGGCGTGCTGAACAATCCGCGCGCCGCCATGCTCGATATCTACGTCGAAACGGAATGCGAAATGACTGCGGAGGTATCCCTGGTCGTGCAGGAAACGGCCTATGCGGTCGATGCCGATGGACAGTTGCTCGAGCCGGTCCTGCGTGGCCAGGTCATCTGGCAGGTCCAGCGCGAGGTAGCGCCTGAGGCGGTCGAAGAACAACTTCCCCACCCGTATGGTAAACAGGCGGCGCTCACGCTCCAGTGAGTCGTCGTAGCGATCGGCATGCCTTTCGATCAGCTGGAAGGCCGACCGGTAAAACGCGTAGGAAAGCGCGTCGAATTCGCCGGACTGCAACGTCGTTTCACCGTCGGGACGAACAAAGGACTCCAGCAACCCCCGCCTGGCAGGCCTGCCGTACACCGTCCGCATATATGAATCGACGTCTGCCTCGACGTCCGTAAACGTGTTGCCTTGCGGGTCAAGCGCCTTCCATTCGCTGACGATGGCATCGGACATGAACGTGGTGAACTCGTTGCCTACCTGCCACCAGGCGGCATATTCGGGAAACGGCCGTTCGAGTACGACTTGCTCGAGCGTTTTCGCGGTCATGTGCAATTGGTTTCCTGTTCCCGGACTGCATCGGAAAGGATTACCGTTCCCGGGACGCAACGAAACGGATTGTCGTTCCCGGAAATCACCGGTATGGATTACAGCTCCCGGAATGAATCGGCGCGGACTGCCGTCCCCGGGCTGCATCGGCACGGGCTATCCCTGTTTATTCAAAAAGGTTTCCACCTGGGGGAGCAGCATGGGATCTGCGGAGAGACGAATGTACTCGCGCATCGAATCACGGGCCTTTTCGAACTCCCCCAACCGGTAGTATGCGATACCAAGACGGAAATGTCCGGCGGCAAGCTCCGGGGCGAGGCGGACGACCTCCCTGTAGCTTCGAATACCCTGATGGTACCGGTGCAACTGGTCGTTGACAAGACCAATATTGAAATGAGCGGTTGCAAAGCCCGGCCGCAGCGCCAAGGCCCGGTCCAGTGCATTCAACACGCTTTCTCCTGCCTCGGTACGCGAACGCATCGCCTCCAGCGCTTCACGCGCGTCCGTTCTGTCCGGTTCCGCGGCAAATCGGACCGATTCTTCCCAGGACATCAGTGCCGAGCCGTAGTCGCCGCCGGATACCTGCGCGATAGCCATGATGGCATTGGGCAGCGGATCGGAAGATTCCGGGTCCAGGGCTTCCGCGACCGCCGATTCCACCGCGTCCCATTTCCCCTGGGCCAGCAACACGGCGCCAATGGCAATCCGCGCGGCGCCCCACCCGGGCCGCATCGCAAGGGCTTCTTCAAAGCGGGAAATCGCGGTGTCCAGGTCGTGTGCGAAGGCGGCATCGACACCGTCGCGGTAGGCCGATCTCGCTTCGCCGCCCACGGCGGAGGAACGAGCGGGAACGCGCCGGAGCGGCAGCCAGTCGTAGACCGTCCCGGTTGTGCGATTATGTCCCGCCCACCCGGCCGCGAGTTCGCGCCAGGTTTCTATCACATCGTCCAGGACGATGTTCCTGCTGTATGTAAGCGCAAGGTTATTGTAGGCTTCCGCAAAGCCGGCGTGAAGCGCTATGGCCTTTTCAAACTGTTCCCTGGCATCGTCATTCCTCCCCTGCCTGAGATACACCATGCCAAGGTTGTTGTGGACCTCGGCGATGCCTACATCGGCCCGGATGACTTTCATGTACTCGTCGACCGCGTCATCCAGTCGCCCGGCCTCTGCGTACAGCAGTCCGAGATTGGTCCGGGCGTCATAGAATCGGTCATTGAGCGAGAGCGCCTTCCTATATGCCGCCATGGCGTCTTCGGTCCGGTCCAAATTGGCATACATGCTGCCAAGGTTGTTATAGGCCTCGGCGAATTCCGCGTCGGCATCTACCGCTTTTTCATAGGCGTCGATCGCCGCCGCGTGGCGATTCTGCCTGGCGTGGATGTTACCTATATACAGATGCGCGTCCGCAAGCCCCGGGTCTTCCTCCAGCGCCTTTTCGAAGGCCTGCATCGCCTCGAAGTATGCACCTTGCTCGTAATAGGTCACGCCCATCACGTGGATATAGGGCAGCGGCCGGCTCGCTCGGCGTCCCTGCCTGGCGACGGGGGGCGGCGTTCCGCCCATTCTCTCGAGCATGGCGCGATAGGCCGTGATGCTGCGCGTCTTCGAACGGTCCACGGCGATCACGGTACTCCCTTCCAGGGCGCCTTCCAGCTGCCTGTCCACCGCGGGATTATCCTCAAAGAGTTCGAGGGCCTCTTCGTACCGTCCCGTCCTGGCGTAGATCAGGGCCACGTTGTACCTGGCCACGGTGTGGGTGGAATCCCGCGCCAGCGTGCGTTGATAAGACGCTTCGGCCTCGTCCAGCCGTCCCAGCCGGAAATACACGTTGCCGGCCCCTGTCAGCAGTTCCGTGTCCTCGGGTGCGAACACCAGTGCCTCTTTGTAGGCCTCAAGCGCCCGGTCGTACCAGCCGGCCATTTCGCACGACCGCCCCAGGCCGAGCAGGGCATTCCGTAATTGATGCCGGTTTTCGTCCGGCAGGTCCCGAGCGATATCGACGGCGGCGCCATAGGCCCTCGCAGCGCCTTCGTGATCATCCCTACGCGTATATATCGCACCCAGGTTGAGACGCCAGTTGATCTCTTCGGGTGAAAGTACGACGGCCTGCAGTGCCTCCCGTACCGCATCATCGTATCTTTCCAGGTAGTAGTAGGCCACGCCGAGGTTTCCGAAGGCTTCGGAATCCGTCATGTCGATCGCCAATGCCCTGCGGTAGAAGGAGATGGCGCCCGCGTAGTCTCCGTTGCGCATTGACGCGTTGCCGGCTTCCATCGCGCCTCCGATATCGGCGTCATGGGAATCGGGTCTCGGTGTGCTCGCACAACCCGCGGCGGTCCACAGGAGTATAAGCGCGGCCATCCCGTTGCAGATTTCGAGCCGGCGGAACTTCATTTATATTCCTCGTTTCAACTGTTTTGCAGAGGCATGGCTGAATGCATACCATGGTAATATACGATATAATATACGGTATTACAGCGTTTGTACGTCCATTTTTGGCAGGCAATGTCGACCTGCCCCGGGATCGCCTCGAAATAACTTTACTTTGATGCGGCCCCGCGGTACTTTTTTTCAAGAATCCTCACCTGATTCCGACTAATTCATTCAGTCAATCGGAAACCGCTTGACACTAAACACTTGTTTGGCATATTGAGTTAGGATATGCCAGGAGATTCTCACAAGGTATCAACGAGGGGGAGACCGCGGATATGAAAGATATCGATCCGGGTAAGGAGAAGGCGCTCAGCGGCGCCATAACGCAGATAGAGCGGCAGTTCGGCAAGGGTTCCATTATAAGGATGGGAGACGAAAATCCCCAACTGGCCGTAGAATCCATACCAACGGGATCCCTGACCCTCGATCTGGCGCTCGGTATAGGCGGCGTGCCGCGTGGACGCGTGGTGGAGATATACGGTAACGAGTCCTCCGGAAAAACGACGCTGGCCAAGCATATCGTGGCGGAAGCACAGAAACTGGGCGGGATGGCGGCCTTCATCGACGCGGAGCATGCGCTGGACATCCGCTACGCGCGGGCACTCGGCGTGGATATGGATAAACTGCTCATTCATCAGCCGGATACGGGCGAGCAGGCCCTCGACGTCGCCGAGATCCTCGTTCGCAGCGGCGGCGTGGACGTCATCGTAATCGACTCGGTCGCCGCGCTGGTTCCGCGGGCCGAGATCGAGGGAGAAATGGGTGATTCGCACGTCGGCCTGCAGGCCCGCCTGATGTCGCAGGCGCTGCGGAAATTGACCTCGGTGATCAACAGATCCAGAACCTGCCTGGTCTTCATCAACCAGATCCGCCAGAAAATCGGGGTAATGTACGGCAATCCGGAAACGACGACCGGCGGACTGGCCCTGAAGTTCTACTCCTCGGTCCGGATCGAGGTGCGCAGGATCGGAAGCATCAAGGGCGAAGACGCTTCGGCGGGCATCCAGGTAAGGGGTACCGTAAAGAAGAACAAGCTGGCGGCTCCCTTTCGCGAGGCGCAATTCGACATAATCTACGGAGAAGGCATTTCCAAAGAAAGCGACCTGATCGAACTTGGCGTCAATAACGGCATCATTGATAAGAGCGGGACATGGTTCTCCTACGATGACGAACGGCTGGGGCAGGGCCGCGAGAACGTGCGGCAGTTGCTCCGGGAACGCCGGGAACTCGCCCAGGAGATAGAGGAGAAAGTTCGCGCGGTCTTTGCGCCGGCGAGTCAGGACGCCGCCACCGCGAACAATGGCGCCGAGGAGAAACCGGCGTCGAGGACCGCACCTTCGGCCAAGGGCCGGTGACGTAATGCCCTGCAGAATGCCGTATGTGTTTTAGGGTGTGAGAACTAAACGCCATACAGCGTAGAAAATCTACTTCCTCTTGCATCGGCAATGAACAGAAGTTACACCGGCCGGGGCTGATCGGATGAATAACAATCCCTTGGCTTGGACGACCTTGGTATATTAGACAGCAAAGCAACATGTAAACAAGCACTGTCCGCAGACCAATCGAACTCTGCAAATGTGGGTGGAATGTGAGCGACAAGAACCTGCAAGAAAGATCATATGAAGGTCGCCAGATTGCGCTTTTCGAACGATCCATACAACGGTGTCATCAAGTAGGGAATGAGCAGCGAGAACCCCATGTTCGAGTTAACACGCTGAACAGAGCGCCATTCGAGGAAATTACTCGCCCAATGGTGATTTGCGGCGATGCAACGCAAGCTCTGAAAATTCTACCTGAAAAGTCCATTCAAACGGTTGTCACGTCACCGCCGTATTGGTCATTGCGCGATTACGGGGTTGTGGACCAGATTGGGCGGGACGACAGCTTACTAGGCTATGTTAAGAGCATTGTTTGCACTTTTGAGCAGATAAAGCGGGTCCTTCGAGACGATGGCACTGTTTGGCTGAATGTTGGTGATTCCTACACATCCGGCAACCGGAGGTATCGGGCACCAGATCGGAAAAACCGTGCGCGCGCTATGGCAGTACGACCGCCGACGCCAGAAGGGCTTAAGCCAAAGGACTTGATAGGTGTCCCATGGAGATTGGCTTTTGCACTACAAGATGCGGGTTGGTGGGTTCGCAGTGAAATCATATGGTACAAGCCAAATGCACATCCAGAATCCGTTCGAGACCGACCAACCAAAGCTCACGAGACTGTTTTCCTGTTGTCAAAAAACCAGGACTATTACTACGACCACGAAATCGTCAAGGGGCCTCGTGAGCGTCGCTTGCGAACGGTTTGGGAGATTCCTACCGAACCAGTGAAGCGCACAAATGGGAAAGCAGATGACCATCCCGCGATGATGCCTCTGTCGCTTGCTCGATGCTGTGTAGCCATTACAACCCGCGATGACAGTATCGTTCTCGATCCGTATGCGGGCTCGGGAACAAGTCTTCTGGCGGCAAGTGAACTTAGTCGAAGGTGGGTTGGGATAGAAATCAAGCCTGCATTCGTAGACTTGATAGAACGACGGTTGTGTGTCTCATGACGCTTGATGAACTCAAGGCGACTCTCGATTCGTTGATATGGTCGTTCGTCTTAAGTCAGACAACCGTCGGAGATTGTCTCTTAAGTCCACTGCCGCCCAGAACTTATCCAATACGACATTGCATATTTCCAAACTGACGGAGGCCGCGTGGATTCAGGACACTCGAACCGCCAGAGATCGACGAGACCGTACACTTGAATTGTTCAGACAGTACCAGAGGTCCGTTACTCAAATAGTCATGCTCCGAGCGTTTCGGGATGACATTGGCAAGGTGCCGCATAGGTATCAGCTTGTTGAGATTCCGGTTAACATCTTTGACTCCATTCAGCAGGCACCGTTACAGGTCTTCGAACGGGATGCGCCAGTGATCGAATGTACCGTTGAAGATCGCGTGGTGGCAGTGGTGGCAATCGACAGGTCAGATGCAAAGATAACAGTCAGGCGAGTTCAGCTTTCGGCCTGTACTGTTCATGCGGAATGGGATAGGGCGTAGACGGGGATGCGATCGCTCTGGGGTCAAGAAGCATCACCGATGCGAATCGGTTGAACGCCCCGGGTTAAGGAAACAAGGTAGTTTGCGGACTTCCTTCAGCAGCAACCATGGCTTCAATGAGGCGATGATGCGCCCTGGGGAATGCGAATTGCTCAAGTTCGCCAATTCGAATCCAACGACAGTCGTTGCCGTCCCGGTGACGCGCTTCCCCGCCATGATACGTACAATCGTATCCGTGTAACGTCATCTCGAAATGGGTAAATGCGTGCCGGACGGTCGCCAGGGCCCGGCCGACAAGGATTTCGATGCCCAGTTTACGTTTTAAGTCGTTACGCAGAAACTCTTTCATGGCTGACTCATCTTCCGATTTCCCGCCTGGAAACTCCCACAGACCGCCCAACAGCCCATCCATAGGCCGTCGTACGATAAGGATCTCGTCTCCCCTGCGCACGATGCCGGCGGCAACATGATGGTGGGGACGTTGTTTGCGCGGCTGTTTGCGTGGAAGGACCGAAGGATCCGGCAGTTCCCTGCGGGCAAGGCAGAAGCTACCCACGGGACAACCCCCGCAGTCCGGTTGCCGCGGTGTACACACCGTTGCCCCCAGTTCCATCATAGCCTGGTTGAAATCCCCGGCTCGACCTGATACGAGCAGTCTTTCGGCCAGCGCGGCCATCCGCTTCTTCGCAGCGGCGGTCGCGGGATCATCCGTAAGATGGAACAGGCGGCTGAGTACGCGAACGACATTGCCGTCGACCACGGGGCAGTCTCTCCCGTAGGCGATACTCAATACGGCTGCGGCCGTATAGGGCCCGATGCCAGGCAGAACGGAGATCTGATCCGGGTTGTCGGGTATCTTTCCATCGTGCCGTTCGACGATCTGCCGGGCGGCTCGATGGAGGTTTCTCGCCCGGGCGTAGTATCCCATGCCTTCCCATGTCTTCAGGACTTCCTCGCACGAAGCCTTCCCCAGATCTTCTACCGTGGGGAATTGGTTCATGAATCTTTCGTAATAGGGCCGGACCTGGTCTACGCGCGTCTGTTGGAGCATGATCTCCGAAATCCAGACCGCGTAGGGGTCGGGGGATCCGCGCCAGGGCATTTCCCGCTGGTGTGTCTCGTACCAGGCGAGCAGGGCGCTGCGGAACGCTTCGATCCGGCTGGAATCAAGTAGGGCATCGACGTTCGAAACCACGGTAGTATCTACGCTCCAAGCAGCGATATCCGGGAAGGGTGGAACGGCTTTGAAGTCGCGTGCACGCGCTACGTGCGCGGAACGTGCACATTAAAGGAAGTGCTTGCCTCAGTGTCGTCTGGAAAGCCCGGTCTTGTTGTATTCTTCATGCGTAATCAGTGTCTTGTTGTAGGCATCCGTTTCACGCGGGTCGAACCGGTTGGGCGAAAAATCCCCGATATCGATTTCGGGACTTCCGTCCGCAACGCATCCCGCCAGCAACGCGCCTGCCGCCGGATTGTACGCGAATCCCCCGGAATGAAAGGCTACCCCCACATACAGTCCCGGAAAGCGCTCCACGGGGCCGAGTACCGGTTCACCGTCCCCGGAGAAGGACAGAAGCCCGGCCTTCTGGATTTCCCATTCGGTCCTGCCCGTCGAGGGCACGAGCGGAAGCAGGTTGTCCCGCGCCGTATCGTCGAGTCCCGCCGGCGGAGGGATTGTCGACATCCTGAAAGACCGGTCGGGGACACGGAACTCCGGCGCCGCGGGGTTTTCGATTCCTGCCAGCAGACGCTGACCGTAGTGCGGCCGGATGTATCCGCCGTAGGGATTGGCGTTGACCGCCGGTATTCTGGCCGGGGATGGCAAGGGCGCCGTGACGTAGCGCTGGTGGATGAAGGACTTCAAGGGCAGCTGAAGTCCGACACTCTCCAGCACCTTCAGCGTCCATACGTGCACGGTGCTCACCACCGCATCCGCTTCTATGCGTTCGTTCGCCGCGACGACGCCGGCCATGCGTCCCGAGTCCATGATGAAATCAGAGATCATGCAGCCCTCCCTGATCTCCACCCCCAGTTTCCGGCAGCCCTCTGCCAGGGCGGGTACATAGTGGTCCGGTTCGCTGTAGCCGCCCAGGGGATCGAAAAGCCCGATCGGCTCCCCGGTCAGAACCAGGTCCGGCCACGTCGCGGCCATTTCTGCCGGGTCCATTATCTCGTATTTCACTCCCAGGCGGTCATACAGAGGGAGCAGAAGTTCCCGTTCCGGCCAACTGGAAGCGTCGAAGAGATTCAGGCAGCCGACGTCCTGGAACCGGTATCCATCCAGTTCATCGGACAGTTCCCTGAACCGGTCCAGGCTGATCTTGCGAGCCCGGACTCCGGTTTCCGACCACAGCAGCCCCGTGATTATACCCGCGGCGCGGCTACTGGCTCCGTCGCCGACGCGTCCCTTCTCGATGACCGTGATTCGGCCGTAGGATCTTCGGGCGAGATGGTACGCCGTGCTGAGCCCGGTCACGCCCGCGCCTATGATGACGGCATGTCTCGACACGTGCTAGCCCTCCAACGCTTGACTTATGGCCTTTCCCGTAATGGAGAAATGGGACGCGTGCCAGGCGACCTTCCCATCCCTGAGGAGAAGCAATTGCGGTGACTCGTGCCTGACGTCCAGGCGGGATTCGATCGCATTGGAGATGTCCCTGTGCTCTATGACCATGACTTGAGTGAACATTGGGGCCGGCGAGGATGCGTCTTCTTCCGCGAAATCGTGGTATTGATCCGCGGCCCGGGCGCTCACCGGGCAAACCGTACTGTGCTTATATACGAATACCGGCCGGTCAGACGACGACGTTACGGCCTTTTCCAGTTCTTCCATCGTGGTGAGTTGCACGATGTGATCCGACATCAAAGGGCCTCCTTCAGGTCATGGGGTCAACTGGTGGTCACGGCATGCCCGGAGTACACAATCCCGGTAATTTCGACGATTTCCTGGCTTCACGATACCCGCCCCGCGGCGGCTGCCGTCTTTCGCACCTGGCTCGCGGCCCGCCGGAATTCACGGTCGCGCGGCAGCATCAGGGCCAGCACCACGGCGGCCAGTGGTACCAGTGCCAGCACTTCGAGGGTAGGCGCCACGCCGATGCGGTCCGCGATTCCGCCGAAGAGGATCAGTGCGCCTCCCGCCGCACCCCAGCTGAAGCCCATGGGAAAGGCGGAAGCCGTCCCCGCGCTGTCTGGAACGAGCTCCTGAGCCATGGCTACGGAAACGGAATTGGACGCCATGTTCATGAATCCACCGAGGAACAGCCACAGGGGAAGCAGCGGTCCGGTGTCATACAGTGAAACGAGCAGGAAGGGTGTGGACATCAGGATCGTAGACCAGATCACGCGGCCCCGTCCCAACCTGTCAGACAGCCAGCCTCCGACGAACCCGCCGATCACCGCGCCGGCCTGGAAAACGAAGAGCAGGTCTCCCCCCTGTTGCAGGGTAAGTCCCCGGTCCTGTAGCAGCAACACGAAAAACGTGGCGAAGCCGACTCCCGAAATGGTCCGGATGATGCCCACCACGGTGAGATTGACCATGGGCCAGAGGTTCGGTCTAAAGGAAGCGCCCACATCGGCCAGGCGGGTCACCCTGCGGTTCTCGTTGCGAATGGGAATGACCCGGGCCATCGCCAGCACGGCGATCACCGTGGGCACGGACAGCCAGACGAGGCTTTCGAGTCCGAATCGTTCCACGATGCGGGGCACGACGAATGGGCTGGCCGCCAGCCCGGCGGTTCCGCCGACGATGAAGAGCGATACGCCGTATCCCCGCCTCGATCCGCTGACGTCACCGGCCATGGATACGCTCTGCGGGTGGAAACTGGCGGTGCCGAAGCCTCCTAAAATGATGAACAGCAGCAGCATCAGGAAGGAGGGGGCCAGTCCCACGGCCGACATGAAGACGGCACAGAACAACGGTCCGAGGATAATGAAATACCGTTTCTCCATCCGGTCGCCGAGTACGCCCATCAGGGGCTGGACGAGGGAGGAGGTCATGGCCGGAAGGCCGGCGAGTATGCCCGCCTGCGTGAGCGAAAGCTGCAGCCGCGTCACGAGCGCGGGGAGTATGGGGGTCACCAGGGAGGAAAAGAGGTCCACCAGGAAATGAACAACGGTAAGCAGAATCAGCTTGGCGCGCTGTATATCCGACTTCATGGATTCAGCCTTGCGTGGAGCCTGTACAGACGCTGCAGTTCCTCGATGGGGTCGGTGTGGTCGTCGACCCGGAGATCCGCGAGGTAGTCCGATGTACCACCGCAACCGCCACCTTCCCGCGCCACGAGCAGGGCGGCCGACTGCCGGCCCCTGCGATCGCCCCCGGCCGCCTGGCCCGCGGCAAGCACCGAAAGCAGTGTTTCGGCGAAACCCTCTTCACCAGGCGCTTCGAGCGTTTCCGCCATGGCGTTGACCACCGCTTCTCCCGCCAGGATGTTACCCAGGCAGACGAAGCCCGGGCCGGTCACGTGTCCCGCCCACTCCTGGCAATCCTCCCCCGTAAAGGCCGCCGCCGTACCATCGAGATCCACTACGGCCACCTGGCGGGACGTCCGTCCGGGATCGGATTCGATCAGCCGTTCCAGGGTGTCGATGGCGCCCACGTCGGCTTCGAGCAGGTCGAGGCCCCTGGGGCCGAAGGAAGCGTTCGCCCAGGCCTGCGTGGCGATGGCGCCCGCGCTGAATCTTGCCCAGGGGACCACGGATCCCACGGCGAGGTACTTCGACTGGGTCGCCACGCCGAGGTCCCCCGTTTCGGGATCCAGGGCGACGATGGAAAAAGTGGAGAAACAGGGTGCGTGGTTCAACGATAGATGCTCCGTCAGCCGTCCAGGGCCGCCCTGATCAGCTCGATCGGGTGACGGGCGGTCCGCCCCGTGCCGTCGGCGATCTGGTGCCGGCAGGAGGTCCCCGT
The DNA here is from genome assembly GCA_026713285.1 of Gemmatimonadota bacterium. Taxonomy (GTDB): domain Bacteria; phylum JAAXHH01; class JAAXHH01; order JAAXHH01; family JAAXHH01; genus JAAXHH01. The sequence continues at coordinate 13,553 of JAPOOT010000501.1, forward strand.
CGCCGCGAATTCAGTCACTTCATCGGCGTTCCGGATTGCCGGGAAAAGCCGGTCTTCACCGATTTTCATGGACAGGTCGTAGTGCTCCCGCTCGTAGCCGAAGCTGCCTGCCATCCCGCAACACCCGGTATTCAAGGTCGTTACCTCGTAACCGGGCACCAGTTCCAGGGAAGCCACTGTGGAACCCGTGCCGGATATGGCCTTCTGCTGGCAATGCCCGTGCAGGCTGATTTTCCCGTCGGTGGGTCTGACAGGGAGCGAAAGGCGTCCGGCTTCGTGTTCCCGGGCCAGGAATTCGTCGATCATGAACATGCTATCCGCTAATCTGGCGGACCGCGGGTCGTTTACGAGGTCGCGGTAGTCGTCGCGGAACGTCATGACGCAGCTGGGCTCGCAGCCCACGATCGCCCAGCCGCGGTCCACGTACCGCTCCAGCTGAGCGATGTTGTACTCCGCGGCCGCCCGGGCCTGGCGCAGCATCCCTTTAGATATCAAGGGCCTGCCGCAGCAGGCGCGGGGTTCGGCAAGCACCACCCTGAAGCCTGAGCTTTCCAGTACTTCCACCGCCGCGATGCCGATATGGGGTTCGCTGTAGTTTATGAAAGTGTCGGGGAAGAAGACGACGGTCGGCCGGTCGCGGCCAACGCCGTTCGCCGGACTTCGTTGATAGAACCACTGTTCGAACGTCTCCTCGGCAAATTCCGGCAGGGACCGCCTCCTGTCCACGCCGATAGTCCGTTCCAGGATCCTCTTGTGCCAGGGATGGTTCAGGACCCGGTTGCTCAGCGGAGCGAAGGCGGAACCGAGCCGGTTGAGCGTCTCGATGCGGCCGAACAGTCGGTTGCGAAGAGGCAGGCCGTGTTTCTCGTAATAGTGGGCAAGAAACTCGTACTTCATCTTGGCCATATCGACGTTGGAAGGACATTCCCCTTTGCAGCCCTTGCACTCCAGGCAGAGATCGAGGGCTTCGTAAACCCGCCGGCTCGTGAAGCCTTCGTCGTCCAGCTTGCCGGAGAGGGCGGCCCGGAGCACGTTCGCGCGGCCCCTGGTGCTGTGTTCCTCGTCGAGCGTGGCGATATAGGACGGGCACATGGTGCCCACCAGTTTCTTGCGGCATGCGCCGACCCCGTTGCAGAGCTCGATGGACCGCGAGAAGCCGCCGTCGCCGGAGAAATCGAAAAAGGTGTTGATCTCCTCCGCCTGGTAAGCCGGTCCGAATCTAAGGTTGTCCGTCATCTTCTGGTTCGCGATGATCTTGCCTGGATTCATGATGCCGTTCGGGTCGAATACGGCCTTGACCTCTTTGAAAGCCTCGTAGAGCCGCGGGCCGAACACCTTCTCGTTCCACTCGCTCCGTACGAGTCCGTCGCCGTGCTCGGAACTGACCGCGCCGCCATAGGCAATGACCAGGTCGCGTATCTCTTCGGCGATGGACCGCATTTTGGCGATCTCTCCGGCCTCCTTGAGGTTGATGAGCGGCCGGATGTGAATCGTTCCCACGCTGGCGTGGGCGTAGTAGGACGCCACCGTGTCGTGTTTGTGGACGATATCGCGAAAGTCGCGGATGTAGTCCGGCAGCTTCTCCGGCGAGACGGCCGTGTCCTCCACGAAAGTGGCCGGCTTGGTATCCCCCTTCATGCCCATCAGCAACCCAAGCCCGGCCTTCCGGATGCCCCATGCGTTCGACTGGGCGGTGGCGGTTGTGGCCCGGACACAGGCATAGCCCAGGTTTTTCTCCCTGAGCAGGGCTTCGAGCGCATCCAGGCGGTTCGAGACCTCGTCGGCCGTTTCACCGTAGTATTCGACCATGAGGATGGCTTCCGGATCGCCTTCGATGAAGTCGCGCTGATGAGCGGCCGCGGGAGAAGCCTTGGCCAGGTCCAATATGGTCCTGTCGGTGAGTTCCACCGCCGAGGGATCGGTCTTCAGGATCTCGACCGTCGCCTCCATGGATTCGATCAGGTCCGAGAAATGGCAGATGCCCAGTCCGGTATGGGCCGGCAGCGGAACCAGGTTGACCCGCGCCTCGGTCACGGCGACCAGGGTGCCCTCGGACCCGACGATCATCTTGCAGGGATCGAAGGGACCGTCTCCGAGAAATTCGTCCAGGTTGTATCCGCCCACGCGACGCATGATCCGGGGGTACCGGGCCTCGATCTCGTCCCGGTGCTCGTGGGCGATTCGGCGGATTTCCCGATAGATCTTCCCCTCCATGCCGCCCTCGGCGGACTTCTCGCCGTACTCGCGGTCACCGACCGGCTTGAAGACCGTCTGCGTACCGTCGCTCAGGACCACGTCGAG
>JAPOOT010000322.1 GCA_026713285.1 Gemmatimonadota bacterium
CCCCAGCTTGACGATGCCCAGGTTGGGTTCGAGGGTGGTGAAGGGATAGTCGGCGATTTTGGGTCGTACGGCGGACAGGCGGGACAATAGGGTGGACTTACCCGCGTTCGGGTGTCCGACCAGCCCTACGTCGGCGATCAGCTTCAGTTCGAGTTCGAGCAGGCGTTCCTCGCCCGGCTGGCCTTCTTCCCAGCGCCGGGGCGCCCGGTTGGTAGAGGTGGCGAAGGCCGAGTTGCCCCGGCCTCCGTTTCCCCCGCGGGCGATGACCAGGGTCTGGTCCTCCCCGACCATGTCGGAGATTACCGAGCCGGTCTCCCGGTCCTTGACGATGGTCCCCGGGGGGACGCCGATCACCAGATCCGGCGCGTTCCGCCCATGCATGTCCTTACCCAGTCCGTGCGTGCCGTTCCTTGCCCGGTAAAGGTGCTGGAACTGGAAATCGAGCAGGGTGCGCTTGCCCGGGTCGACCCGCAGGACGACATGGCCGCCGTCGCCTCCGTGGCCGCCGTCCGGTCCGCCCCGCGGTACGTTCTTCTCACGCCGGAAACTGCAGCAGCCGTTGCCGCCGCGCCCGGCTTTTACGTGGATTCTCGCAAAATCGACGAACATGGGGGATATCCGGGGTAACCGATCATCCGCGTTCGGTTAAACGGACGCAGCGGTCGAAATCTACATCCGTTCTATGATGGCGGCGCCGAATTCCGAGCACCTTACTTCCTTCGCGCCGTCCATCAGCCTGGCGAAATCGTAGGTCACGATCCTGTCCGCTATGGCCTTTTCGATACCCTGAACGATGAGGTCGGCCGCTTCGTCCCACCCGAGATGCCGGAGCATCAACTCGCCGGAAAGAACGACCGAGCCGGGGTTGACCTTGTCCTGGTTCGCGTATTTCGGCGCCGTGCCGTGGGTCGCTTCGAACACGGCGTGCCCGGTAAGATAGTTTATGTTGCCGCCCGGCGCGATGCCGATACCGCCCACCTGGGCGGCCAGCGCGTCGGAGATGTAATCGCCGTTCAGGTTCATGGTGGCGATGACGTCGAACTCGTCGGGACGGGTCAGGATTTGCTGAAGGAAAATATCGGCGATGGCGTCCTTGATCAGGATCCTGCCTTGCGGGACGTTGCCCTGGCATGCGTCCCAGCTGATCAGCCGGTCCGGATACTCCTCCGCCGCGAGTTCGTATCCCCATTTCTGGAACGCGCCTTCGGTGTATTTCTGGATGTTGCCCTTGTGCACCAGCGTGACGCTTTTTCGGTTCCGCGCGATGGCGTACTCGATCGCCGCCCGGATCAACCGCTTGCTCCCGGCCTCGCTGATCGGCTTGATGGCGATGCCCGAATCGGACCGGATATCCCATCCGAACTGTTCCCTGCAGAATGCGATCAGTCTGCCCGCCTCGTCGCTGTAGGCCTCATGTTCCTTCCCGGCGTATACGTCTTCCGTATTTTCGCGAAAGATGACCATGTCCACTTTTTCGGGATGACGCACGGGACTGGGCACCCCGGTGAACCAGCGTACGGGTCTCAGGCAAACGTACAGGTCGAGAATCTGGCGCAGCGCCACGTTCAGACTGCGGATGCCGCCCCCCACAGGGGTGGTCAGGGGACCCTTGATCCCCACCAGGTATTCCTGGAAACGCGCCACGGTCTCGTCCGGCAGCCAACTGCCTGTGAGGTTGAAGGCTTTCTCTCCTGCCAGCACCTCGTGCCACCTGATGCGCCGGTCTCCGCCGTACGCCTTTTCAACGGCGGCTTCGAAAACGCGTTGTGCCGTCCTCCATATATCCGGTCCCGTGCCGTCGCCCTCGATAAAGGGAATGACCGGCTGGTCGGGGACGTTCAGCACGCCCCGGTCATCAATGGTGATGGGTTGTCCACCAGCGGGTGGTTTAGTCGTCATGCGGGTTTCTTCCTCCTTCTGCCGAATGGATAAATGCTATATGCCGAGTTCGTCCAGGCTCTCCTGGTACACCGAAGCGGAAGCATGTAGCGCCGCGCGCTCGTCGTCCGACAACGCCAGTTCGATCACTTCTTCGATACCCGCGCTACCCAGCTTGACGGGCACCCCGACGCAGACGTCCCGCAGTCCGTACTCGCCTTGCAGCATTACCGAAGCGGGCAGCACGCGATTCTTGCCCTTCAGGACGGATTCCACCATCTGGACAACGGAGGCCGCGGGGGCGTAGTAGGCGCTGCCCGTCTTGAGGTAGTTGACGATCTCAGCGCCGCCGTCGCGGGTTCGTTGCACGATGCGGTCGATGGCCTCGCGAGGCAACAGCTCGGTGATGGGAATACCGGAGACCGTCGTGTAACGGGGAATGGGGACCATGGTGTCGCCGTGTCCACCCAGTATAATCGCCTGGGTGTCTTCCATGGATACGCCCAGTTCCATGGCGACGAAGCTGCGGTACCGGGCGCAGTCGAGTACACCGGCCTGCCCGTAGACGCGCTTTCGCCCGAACCCCGATACCTTGAGGGCGATATAGGTCATGACGTCCAGCGGGTTGCTGACCATCAGGATCTGGGAATCCGGCGCGTACTTTACGATGTTTTCGGTGACCGAAGTGATGATTTCCGCGTTCTTCTTCAGCAGGTCGAGCCGGTCCATGCCCGGCTTGCGGGCCAGGCCGGCGGTGACCACCACGAGCGCGGCGTCTTCCAGGGCTGCGAAATCGTTGGATCCTTCTATCGCCGAATCATATCCCAGTACGGGCCCGGCTTCCATCATATCCAGTCCCTTGCCTTGCGGGATTCCGTCGACGACGTCGATGAGGGCGATATCGCCCAGTTCTTTCTGCGCGGCGTAAAGCGCCGCGGTCGCCCCCACGTTCCCCGCCCCGACAATGCCGATCTTTACCATTTGATCCTCCGTGGAATTACGATGTACCGGTCCTCGTCCAACCCGCTTGTGTTAAAGAACCATGCCAATGGCCGCATCCCCGTGCCGGTCACTCCCGGCTTTCCGTCCCGAGCGTCCCTTTCCCGTTCATCGCGCCGTATTCATGTCGATCAGCAGCGACTCGCCGATAGCGCGATACCGATCCGCGGCTTCCATCAGGTCCCGTGCCGTGTTGTGCGGGAAGGAGAACACCTCCACGCGCGGGCCCAGTTCCTTGAGCAACTGGATCAGGGACACGAAATCACCATCGCCGCTGGCCAGGATGACGACGTCGACCTTTTCGGCCATTCTGATCATGTCGATGGCCATCTCCATGTCCCAGTCTCCCTTCGCGGAGCCGTCGCTGCGCCTGCGGAGGTCTTTCCGCTTAACCTGGTAACTGAACTGTTCCAGCATGGTAACGAACCCGCTCTGGTCCACTTCCGGAGTCTGAATCACGTATGCGTTCGCGCAAATCAGCCGCCTGTCACCCACGGCCGCCTGCAGGAGTTTCTCAAAATCCAGCCTCGCGGATATCCCGTAGTGCTGCCGCGCGGCGTACCACATGTTCTGCACGTCGATGAAGATGGCCACTCTCTCATCGATGGGGTGTCCGAGAACAACCTGCCCGCCGGGATCCGATTCGTGACGCAGGTTACTGAGTTGATCCACCTCCTGGCGGACGGCCTTCAAGGCTTTAAGGACGTCCATGCAGTGCGTCTCGATGTGTTTCACGGTGTCCCGAATAGCCGATCCCAGATCCCGCGCCGCCGGGGAGGAGGGTACTCCCGCTGCCTCACCGTCCAGAACCGAATCGCCCCGCAGGTACGGGAACGCCGTTTCTTCCGATACGCCAGACCGGGCGGGATCCGCCAGGGTCCGGTTCAGGAGTTCGATGGCCGGAGCGTGCACGGCCTCCCGCTCATCCAGCAGCATGGCCGTCGCCAGCCGCCCGCACTCCCGGCTGTAGGCGCTGGTGCGATCGCCCAGCAGCGAACCGATGCGCCCGGGGGACGTCGCGCCGACCCTCGAAATCTCCCTGGCGCTGGTTTGAACCAGGGTACTGACGACCTGGGCAGCCGTGACCTCACGCTCGAAACAGTCCCTGGCAAGCTGAGTGGCGAGCACATGGGTCTCCTTGGACTCCAAGTCCTGGCCATCGCTGGCCAGGCCGCAGATGTGGCAGAGCTTGGCGATCAAACCACGGTCGAGGGCGAGTTCCAGGAGCCGTGCCAGTCCGCTCTCGTCGACCCTTCTGAAGAGATGCCGGTAGTCCGGTAACGTGTTGTGCCGATTCTCCATATCTCCACCGAGCTTTCGACAGGCTGCCGGGAAACCTCGCGGTCAACCCGTCAACGACGACAGTCCTTTCTCTACCCGGTCCATCCCCTGCTCGATCACATCCAGGGTGGTTGCGTAGGAAAACCGCAGGCAGCCTTCGGTCCCGAAGGCGGCGCCGGGCGCCGATACGACCTGGTACGCTTCGAGCAGGTACATGGCGAGGTCCGGCGATCCCCCGATGGGACTCCCGTCGGGCCGGCTGCGGCCCGAATAGGCCGACATGTCCGGGAATACGTAGAACGCGCCGCCGGGCCGGGCGCACGTCACGCCTTCCATGTCTTCCAGTCTTTCTATGATGTAGTTCCGGCGTTGATCGAATGCCCGAATCATGGGGGGCAGGAAGTCCTCGGGACCGGTCAGCGCGGTAATGGCCGCATGCTGGGTGATGGCGCTCGGATGCATGACGGTCTGCCCCTGGAACTTCACGACCAGGTCCATCACTTCCGCGGGACCGGCGGCGTAACCCAGACGCCAGCCGGTCATGGCGTACGCCTTGGACAGCCCGTTGACCACCAGCGCCTGTTCCTTCATCCGCGGATGAAGGGCCGCGATGCTCTCGTGGCGATGACCGTCATACAGGATTTTCTCGTACAACTCGTCGGTTATGACATATATCCCGGATTCCATGACCACTTCGGCAATGGCTTCAAGTTCTTCCCGCGTATACACCATGCCTGTAGGATTGGAAGGGGTGTTCAGCATGAGTGCCTTGGTCTTCGGCGTAATCGCGGACCGCACCTGGCCGGCCGTCACCTTGAAAGATGCGGATGAATCCGTATTCAGCACCACCGGCTCGGCGCCCGCCAGTTTCACCATCTCGGGATAACTGACCCAGTATGGCGCCGGGACGAGGACTTCGTCTCCTTCGTCGCAGATCACGTATAGCAGGTTGTACAGGGCGTGCTTGCCGCCGGATGTCGTAGCAATCTGGTTCGGAGCGTATTCGAGCCCGTTATCCCTGGCCAGCTTGTGGCAGATCGCTTCCTTCAGGTCCAGAATGCCGGTCGCGGGTGTATACCGTGTTATGTTCTCCCTTATCGCTTCCATGCCCGCTTCCTTGATGTGCTCCGGCGTGGGGAAGTCCGGTTCACCCACGGCGAAGTTGAACACATCGACGCCGTTGCGTTTCATCGCGATGGCGCGTTCGTTGAGCACGGTGGTCGCGGAGGGTGCGATGCGATCCAGTTTTCGGGAAAGGGGACGTATAGCGGGCATGGGAATGGGGCGGCGCGTGGTGTGGGTCAGTCTTAGTATGACCAGCGCTCAGGTGGTCGACCCGCGCTTCTCCGATAGCGCTTTTAACACGGGAGGCGGGACTTGATGGCTTACATCGCCACCGAATCGGAAGACCTCTTTGACGAGCGAAGAACTCACATACACCGATGGTTCCCCGGGAAAGAAAGAGACCGTGACCACCGATGGGGCCAGGTGTCGGTTCATGAGCGCCATCTGGGATTCTGTTTCCAGGTCTCCGGTCGATCGAACACCACGGACAATGGCGCCGGCGTCCAGACTTTTTGCCAGGTCGACGGTCAACCCGCCCGAAGACAGTACTTCGACCCCTGACCAGCCATTCACGGCCCGCCGGAACAGGTCCACCCGCTCATCCACCGAGAACATCGGTTGCTTGCCGATGTTGGGCGCAACGGCCACCACGACCCGGTCGAACACGGTCAGCGCCTGTCTCAGTACGTCCAGATGCCCGTTGGTCACCGGATCGAAAGTACCGGGATACACCGCAACTTTCATCGCCGGGTTCTCGATGGAGGAGGTGGAAGAACTGTAGGCAGGATTTCCGACCGGTTCACGGTCGCAGCCGGTACGGGCTGAAAGAACGACAGCGCCGTGTCTCCGATGTTCCGTCTGCGCGTCAGATCGAGACCGGGGCTGGTTTCCAGTGGATCGTCTCCGTGATGCTCCAGGACGAGCAGGCCACCTGGCGCCAATACGTTTCGTTCGCCAACGGTTCGGACGATTTCCTGGGCGACCGGATCGCCATAGGGCGGATCTGCGAGAATGATATCCACCGCACAGGCATGGTCGGCGAGCTGTCGGAGTCCCAGGATTGCATCCGTCATCCAGACCTTGGCCTTTTCGTTCGATGGGTTCGGTTCAAGCGACAATCGCCCGTCATGCGGGAATTGCCCGCTATGCGGACCAGAACGGACAGGGTCACCGGGTTGATCAGACGAACCAGGCTGACCAGGCTGACCAACGAATTCGCAGCGGACCAGGTTGTCCCTTATCATCCGTACGGCGCGCCGGTCGCTGTCGATGAACAGACAGCAGCGCGCCCCCCGGCTCAGCGCTTCGATGCCCAGGCTCCCGCTGCCGGCACACAGATCCACTACCGTGCCATCGACGGTCCTTACCGACAGGATGTCAAACAACGATCCGCGTACGCGGCTGCCGGTGGGACGCATGGCGCCGGTTACGGTCTTCAGCCGCCGGCCTTTGGCGGTACCCGTGCCGATTCGCAGCATATTCCCCCACTTCCGGCCATTACCGTTCGGACCACATCGAAAATAGAATTGCAGGGGGTGTATGTCAACAAAAAAGCCCGGAGAGAACCCCTGTTACCGGGCTGTTCGCGGGGATATGCGGCCCGGTGTTCCATCGAGGCTGGCCAGCCGCTCACTTCAGTTCCACGAAGGGGCGTAAACGGCCGAGTTTGGCGGGGCCGATTCCCTTTACTTCGAGCAGTTGTTCAACGCTTGCGAAGTGTCCTGACCTTTTCCGGTAGGCGATTATCTCCGCCGCCAGTTTCGGCCCGATACCCGGAAGTTTCTGAAGTTCGGACGCAGGGGCGGTATTTACAGGCACTTGCAGGCCGCCGGCCGAGGAGGCCGGATTCGAAGAGACTCCGGCGGCCGGGTATACGGAACCGGCGGCCGGGTATACGGAATCCAACCTCCTGGGGTCGGCTGACGGAACCGTAACGTTCCCGGCGGCCTTCTGTCCTTCGATTTCACGCGCCGCGGCCGGAGACCGCATCGCTCCGGTCGCGTCGGTTCCTGAGGCTGGCGCCGGCTCGGGCCGGATTCCGGCGTTCGGCCGGCCTACTGCAGGGGCCGGTCCCAGGTCGGGCAGGAAACCCGAATCGTACTGTTTCACGAGCAGAACGAAGGCGCCAACCAGCATGCTGACCGCAACGAAAATGACGGCCTGTACTTCCGCTCTCGTCATGGTCTGACCTTTCGATCGCCTGAGATGGTGCGTCGAAGCCGATTCTTTATATCACCGGCGACGCCGGCAAGGCCGGTCAGTTGAAAACGAACTCGGTCCACAGCCCGCCGCCTCGTCGAATCCGTTTCTGCCGGGTGATTACGTTCAGCGTATTCGTAAACTCGAGCGTGACACCACCGCGGATGTACCTGCTGAAACGGTAGTCCGTCGTGACTGAGAACCGGTTCTGATTCTGTCCGTTGTTGGGTTGGAAATCGCCGCCTAACCGCGATAAAAGCGTCTCGTTGGTATTCCGGGTGTATTGCAGCCGGGCGTTTATGTCCCCGCTCGTCCGCTTCCCGAAGATCCGGATACCGGGCCTGAGCCGGTAGTCCACTGCGACGGTGAGTGACCTGTTCTGCTGTTTCTGGTCGGTCGTGTTCCGTCCGAACCGGGTCAATCCGTCCAATGTGGTAAAGTTGCCTCGGATCACCACGCCCGCGTTCAGATCGAAGACGAAGCCGATCAGAGGAGACAGGGAAGTCGTGGTCGTCCGGGTGATACCGGCTTCACCAGGATCCGAATCTCCCGCATTCGCCTGCGCGGCCGCGAGGGCCACCAGCCCCAGGTCGGTGTTCTTCCCCTTGCGTCTCGAGTACCCGCTGGACAGTTCGATGCGGCGGAAGCTCCGTCCGAAGTCGCCCATGCTCCTGAGATTGGGACTCCAGCGCAGGTTCACTTCAGGCCATGTGGTATTATCCTGCTTTCGGTTCAGATTCGAGGACCGGTTATGGGTCGACACCCATGTGGGCCTGATGGACAGGGTCGCGCCGCGAAACCGGATTCCCGTTCCCAGGTTGAAGGAAGACCGGTTCGCTTCCGACTCCTGGTTACGCTGGATGCCGGTAACTCCGCCGCCGGACCCCAGGGTATCGAACGGCACCGAGAAATTATCCGACAGTCCCATGCGTTCCCGCAAGGTCGGGCGGGATACCGCGTTGAAGAAGTTCTGGTTGCGACTGATCGTGTAGTTCAGGGTGACCGGCGTGAAGTTGCTCAAGACCGCGGCAAGCCGGTCCGACACGTTTCGTCGGAACCATCCGGCGTCTTCCGGTCTCGATCGTCGAGAAGATTCCCCGAGGACGTTCGATACCATTCTGGCCAAATTGAAGTTCGTTCGCACGCCCTGCTGGTTGCTGAACGTGATGGACCGCGCGTTTGGAGAAGCTCCGACGAGTTGCAGCTGTGGATTCCGGTTCTCCGCGTAAGACGTGGTAAAGTTGTAGGACGGCCTGAACCAGGTCGTGATACCGGGACGATAGTCGACGCCCAGATTCTGGCGGTAGCTGGTTTCCGGACCGAATTCCAGCTTGGTAAAAGATACGGTGGAATCGGATTTCATGTCGTTGGAAACCGCGAGGTTGTAATTCATCCTCAACGATCCGAAAGGTTCCATGATTGCCCGGATATTTCGGTTCAGATACCTGATGAAACGTTCGCCGCGGTCCGTACTTTCCGCCTCCGTTTCTCCGGTGTTTCCGGTCACGACGGACTGCCTCGCCCTGTTGAGGTAGATCCGCCTGTCGCGATTTACTTCCGAGAACAACTCCAGTCGTACGGGCAGCGGGTTGAATGTCAGTCCTGAAATAGACTCCGGCAATGGCATCCATCTGAGAATCGGCCACTGGATCTTCGAGCGCGGGGTCAGGTTGTAATGCAGTCGGGCCCGGTAGGAGCCGGACGTGTCGATCCTGGAGACCGAGTGACGGAAATACCTGGTCGACGTGAAATCTAACCGGACGCGCTCCAGGGTCCAGGCGACGAAGGGATTACTTGAACCGATACGCTTGGAGAAAGAAGCCGAAAACGAGCGGTCGTTGTTCTCCGTGCGCTGCGCTTCACGCTGTTCCTGGTTCAACAGGACGATATCGGACCCGACCTGCAACCGCGGCAGCCTCAGGTCGTTCTTCCAGCGGAGGCGGAGTGGAATGGACAGTCCCCAGTCTTCCGGCAGCATGTTTCCCAGATTCAACAGGGAGGAAAAGTTGATCAAAGTGGATCTGCTCCCCGATTCTTCACCGCCAATCCTGCGGAAATGACTGCCTACGCTTCTGACGGTTCCGAACACTGACAAAACGTCGGCGATATCGGCGTCGAACTTCAGCCGGCCGGCAAGTCCCCGGTCGCGCCTGACGTCGCCCGCCCTCAGTTCGTCCAACCAGAGCTCACCTCCCACCAGGGCCTGGTCGTAAGGATTGTAGATCCCCACCGAGATGTGGCGAATACGGGCCAGGGCGGGCGAACCCAGAACCCTGTACTGCCTGTTCCCCTCCAGCTCGACGATGGCCAGCGTGAGCCCCTCATTTCGAGGACCTTCCATGAATCGCACGGGACGTGAAATCCCGTCGCTCAGCGTGACCGCATAGGTCGTATCCGTTGTCGTCACCGTCCTCCGCGCTGTTTCCGTTTCGCTCTTGAGGACCGTCAGATCGTCGAAAACGACCCTGAGATGGTTCGCTTCATCCCATCCGGGCAAGACGCGCGTCCGATATTCGTAATAGTCGAATTCTCCGCTTCCGAATCGAATAAAAAAATCGGGCGATCGGCCTGGTTCGAAGTTGTCCGAACCGTGAATGTAAAGCCGCAGCGTGTTGTAGAGCGTATAGTCCTGGTCGGAATATAGCGTACGATAAGCCTGGGCGCTGTGGTGCGGTTGCAGGTTGGTATAGGTGATGATCAGCGACTGTTCCTTGTTCTGGAGACCGGTCACCCGGTCGTACTCGATGATCGCGCCGGGAGGCGACGTATATTCACCCGGATTGTCGTACGTGTTCTTCACGGCGACATCGAAAGTCTCTCCGGCGGTGGACAACGCGGAAGCAGGAACCGGATTGCCGGTGGAATCGGTTATCGCCCCGGTAAAGTCTTCCTGCCATTGGTTGCCGACGATATTGATGGAGGCGATACGCGTTTTTACTGGCTCGTCCACCTTCGTGATCCAAAGCCTGACCATTTCGATCCGGTCGAATCCCGGCATGCCCACCGAACCGGCGTAAGCGCGGTTCGCCAGGCCGGCAGCGCCTTCGGCCGTTTCCGCATCCGCATCCGCACCGTCCTGGCGGCCCATGCCGTCCAACGACGGGTCCACACCGGCCGCCGCGCCGAGGATTTCGGTGTCCAGCGGTATGCGGTACATGCGCCAACTGTCCGGGTTGCCCCAGTTGGCGCGCTCCAGGTCGCCACCGGCTACGAGCACCGTGTCATCGTGGTCCGGACTCAGATTCACGGCGAATTCGAAATAGTCGTTTTGTAAGTCCAGAAAGCCGGAGTAATCGAGGTCTTCGGTATCGGGCCGACGGTTCTGGTCCGGATCGTTGGCATTCACTTCCGGTCCATTGATCTTGCTGTAATCGACCTGGTCGACCGGCACGGTACCGCCCTTCGTGCCCTCGAAGTGGAAGTTGTCCCCGTGTGGATCGGGGTTGTTCACCGGATCGTAACCGGCCTCCTCTTCATCCCTCAAACCGTCCATCCCGATATCTTCTTCCGGTTCCAGCAGGTTGTTGCCGAATCCGTCACTCCGGTCGTCTTCCGTATCCAGACTGCCGTTACCGTTGACATCCTCGCTGATTGCCCCAAGGTCGACATGCAGTTCGCCGCGATTCCCGTTCACCCATATCTCGATGAACCGGCTGCGCGTCTGGTCCACGTTGGCCCCGGAGAGCGGATGCATCAACCCGGCCCACCTGCTGAGCACGTCGCCCTGGCCGTTTTCCCGGCCGGGCGCGTTGAAGGTCGAGTCCGCAGACAAGCCGCCCCAGCGAAGGTCGGGTTCCGTGGGATCGTATTCCATGATCAGCACGTGCTGCAACTGGTCGCGGCCCGTGACCTCGCGGGTGGGGTAAATCTGGCGGACATCGACCTGCTCGAGGGGATTGTACCAGATCATCCGGCCCCGCTGCTGGTGTTCGTATCGATCGGGTGGGCTGGCCGGCCGCCAGCCGCTCCGGCGCACGCCCAGGTCTGTTTCCTCCTTGCTTCCTTCGAAATCGTCAATAAACCCGTCGCCCAGGATATTGGGGTTGGGAACGCTCTGAGCCAGCTCGGCCTCGATGATCAACGAGGACGATTCTTCCGCCAGGTCCGCGGGGGAGATGAAATCCACGAAGGAAGTCAGAAAGTCAGGTTCGAACGCCAGCCGCGTATCGATCCCCCACATCATGTACCGTCCGGTTTCTCGGCCGATCCGGGACTTCTGCTCCAGGGACTTGTCGGACCGGTATAGTAATGTGCCTTTGATCCAGGACTGTTCGCTGAACTGGTATTCACCCTGAAATCCCATCAGGGTGTTCGACACAGGCTTGAAGAAAGGGGCGAACTGGAACTGGACGGTCACGTCCGCATCCGGACTCAGGGCCTCCTCGTTCGTGAAACGGATCTGCCCGACTTCGTAGAGAATGATGTAATCGGTTCCCCGCTGCAGTTGCTGGCCGTTCAACCGCACGATTTCACTCCCCTCGATGATATTGGTCCGCCCGAGGGAGTACTGGGACAACTGGTTACGGTATTCGACCTCAAGGAAGTACTTGTGCAGCCTGCTGTGCTGGCTGAAGATCTGTTCGCTCGAAAGATTATAGAACCCGGGCGTTTCATCGGGAAGGCCTTCGCCCTGCGTATCCGGATAGGCCAGTTGGCCGGCGGATGTTACGGTCAGGGCGGGCGCGAAGGGATACTGGTCCGGGAAGATCAGTTCACCGCGCTCGAAATTGAACAACGCATAGTCGATGTCGACGATCCGGTCGGGCACGGAACCGGGGTCCACCCCCCTCCGGTCGAGCCCCAGCAACTGGATGAAGGGCGTCCCGTTCTCGTCGACCTCACTGTGCTCGCCCTCGGACTGCAACCTGTATATCCTCAGTTCGAAGTTGTTCGGATCGATGTCCGTCTGGCCGAGGTAGTACACATTCCGCCACTCGTACTGCCAGGTGTCCCACTGGGAGGGATCGTCCGGGGTGGCGGGAGGGCGCTCCTGCTGCCGCTTGAGCAGACGCAGCAGCGGGACGTCGCCTTCCAGGCGACCGTACTTTTTGACTTCTCCGTTCCGGTTCACGGTCTCGTAGTATACCCCGAGCATGTCGTCTTCCTGCAGGGGCGTGTTCAACGCGATGTAGCCGAATCGCTGGTTTACGTAGAATTCGTCGGATTCCAGGTACCTGAACTTCCCTTCCACGAATTCACCTGCCTCGGAACCCTGGATGAGTACATTCTCCGAGTCGTACACGGGCGGGTCGGGATATGCATTGGCATTGACCAGCTTGGCCTGGTTGGTCAGGGTGAGCCGCCCCGACACGTAGACCTGGATGACACGCACCGAGTCATCCGCCGCGACGCGGGACCCGTTCGCGTCCCTGCGCGAGAAATCGCGGCGGTACCGTTCATCGATGAAATAATAGGTCCTGCGCCTGAAGTCGAGGTCCCGGATCGCCCGCTGAGACCCCTTGGTCCCGGCCTGGAACGTGGCGGATTCTCCTTCTCCCTTCTCCTGGCTGGCGATCGCGGTCAGGTGGAAGCTGCCGAGTTGGCCCGTCATTTTGACGCCAAACAATCCGGTGTGCTGCTGCGTATAGCCCGTGAACTCCGTGTTCTTCAGATCGAGAGAAACGTTACCCGCCTCGAAACTCTTCAGGATGCCGTTCCCATCCCGGCCGTCGTCGTAAACGTCCTGGTACCGAATGGCGAGGTTGTTGTCGAGGTCGGTGAACGCTTCGCTGTTCTGCTTGATGTTCACCTCGACCTTCTGGCCTATGTTCCCTGAAACCGTAAACTCCTGGTTCTGCTTCATGGAAATGTTCGGTGCGCGAGAGAACCGGTTTGTCGCCGTACTCGCGCTGCCTTCCGTCCATTCGCTGGCCATGTCCATCTCGATGCGCTGGTTCCCCAGAATACGGATAACGGGCGTGCCGCCGCCCAGAAAAGTAGGCAGGTTCACCGGCAGATCGAGGGTCAGAAGGCCTTCCTGGCTCAGTCGGGTTTCGGTGTCGAAGACGTAGGACAGCACGGACGTTCGCCACAGTTTTTTAAATTGAGCCGCACTGCGAAGTCGGTAATATTGGTCAAAGGAGAGGACCAGGGGCACGCGGCGGCCAAGCCCCCGTTCCGCGTCGATGAAAGCCAGTAGCAGGAGGTCGGGATAGACGACTGTCCGGCCGCCCAAAGGCCACGGCCGGTCGGAGAGGGTACGCAGTGCCGGTCTGTTTTGCCCGCGGGCGATTTCGTCGACCTCATCGAAAGCAACGACGTGCAGGCGCGCGCTTTCGAGCCGGATCGCCGGGCCTTCCGCCAGTGCGGAGAAGGTCCACAGGGATATCAGCACGTGGCTGAAGACAATCGGACAAATGCGTTTCATAGGTTTACGAAAATAAACCGGGGGAGCGACACTCGCAACACCTGATCATACGTCGGAAGGACGCCCGGCGGGTACCTCGCGTTCCATCGCGGGAACCCCGGAGGTAAAAGACTTGACAGGGACCGGAGCCGGGATTAGAGTACGCGGGGACCCGTCGGAATCCGATTTCAATAAAGAACCCAGGAGTTCGCTTCCCATGGAACAGCAAGCCGCCGAATTGACCACGGGTGGGTGGGTCTTTCTCGTGATCGCATGGACCGTGATCACAGGGTTGACCGCCGCTTGTTTTATCCGGGTAAGAAAGCTGAAATAGGATCCTGCCCCCACTCGGTTGTCCCGGGTTCTCCCGTCAAGTCTCCCAATCCGCCTCCCGCTCCGCCATAAATCGCTGCCGATCCTCCGGTGTCGACTACTCGCCGTCCGCCTCGGACCACGTGCTCCGAACAACGCATGCCATCCCGTGCAAAACGCGGCATGCCGTCCCATCCTAAATGCGCGCCCTGCTTGACATTTGGACGTTTTTGCCTTATCCTGTAACGGTTTTCCCGACTTGGAACGATGCCTGTAAAGGACAGCCATGCGGATCATCGTCAAATGTTTCGCCGGGTGCAGAGACGCGGTGGGCTCGACATCGGTTTCCGTGGAATTCCCGGACGGCACCACCGTGGGCGAGGCCTTTGCGGAGCTCATTGATTCATATCCCGCACTGGCGAGTTATGACCGGAGCGTGATGCTGGCCGTGAACCGAGATTACGCCGACCGGCAGGTCGTGCTCGCGGATGGCGACGAACTGGCGTGCATTCCGCCTGTGAGCGGCGGCACTACA
>JAPOOT010000503.1 GCA_026713285.1 Gemmatimonadota bacterium
CTCGGATAGCCCTCGACCGTCAGTGAACGTCGCCGGGCCTGTTTCCATTCGCATGGCCATGGGACGCGCCTCGCGGCTGCTTGATTCATTATACGCACCAACCGGCCAATACGCTTCATTTGGCCTGGATTTCTACCGTACTACAGCAACATAAGGTGCAAACTTCATGCCACGATGATTCCGTGTCGACGACTTGATGATTCCGTGCCTCCTTCACGATGCTTCTGGGCCGACGGCATGGTAATTTCGCGCCACACCAGGATTCTATTGGCATATATGTGCCAATTTGGCATACCAGATCGCACAAACTGCCAATTTGGCATATTGCTTGCTACAGTGTCTCACGCTATTTGGTCGGCAACTTCATCCCTCCGCTCGAATCCGTGTATGCCACGGCTTTCGGTTAGCCATTCCGGACCGCGCCGCGCCGGAGGTTCTTCTGCCCGGACCGTGCTGCGCCTGTGTAATTTGCTGCCCGGACTGCGATACGCCTGTGTAATTTGCTACCCGGACTGCGATACGCCTTGTGTGTTCTACTTCCATCGAAACAGGTTGACAATTCGACGGTTCGGGTTACCATGTCGAGAAATGATCGGCCTGCGTGTCCGTACTTGAAAAGAGCGGTCTGTTCAGCCTGTTCCGGGGCAATCACGCGCCTGTTTTAGACGGGAACAGCCGCGACATTTCTCTGTCTACTGTCTCCATACGAGGAACACCCATGAAACGTCCTTTCATTCGGATCTTGACGACCACGCTGTCATGCTTTCTTATCGCGGGATTGGCCATGGCGGGTTGCGGCGGCGAAGGCGGCGGAAGCCAGGACCACGCCGAAGAACCGGCCGAAAGCGAGGCGCCCGACCCGAACACCGAGGCGCGCCAGGAGTACATGAGAGAGATCGCGCAGCTCTGTGAAGGGATCGCCCTGGCGATCGAGGAAGGATCCGTGGGGACGATCGGCGCCGACGTGTCGAATCTCAAGGGGGTCATGGAGGAAGTGTCTACGATGCCGCCGCGGTACGATTCTTCGAGATTCGGGTTCTACGCGTCCGACTTCCAGATACGCGCCGAGACGCTCATCGCCGCCGCGGAGACCGGTTCGGCCATTGAGGCCGACTCCGCGATGCAAGCCCTCGCGATCACCTGCGGCGTTTGCCATTACAACTGCAAGTTCCCGGCCGATCCGTAATTCGCGGTAAGTTCCCGGCCGACCTGTAAATACCGGTAAGTTCCCGGCCGATCCGTAAATACCGCCAAGGAGGAACCATGGTACGTCAATTCACCGCGGCGCTCGCCTGCGCCGCGCTCATAGCCGCGGCGTGCGGTGAGTCCGAAGTCCCCGCGCCGTCCGAAGAGGAGCCCGCAACCGTGAACCCGATGAATGAATACGGCATGACGGCCAGCAACGTATTCCTGTACTACGCCGACGTGGATGCGGCGACGGAATTCTACACCCGGACCCTGGGCTTCGCCGTTGCGGCCGATTACGGGTTCGCCAAGATCCTCCGCGTCGGCCCGAGTTCCTTCATCACCCTCGTCGACGAAGAGATGGGCATGCACAGCGCCAGCGATCCCAAGACGGTGGCCATCGCCCTCATCACGGACCAGCTGGACGAGTGGTGGGACTACATGAAGGACCAGGAAGTCGAGATGCGGTCCACCTCCTACAACCCGGTCGAGGGACGTCCCCATCACGGATTCGTCGCCATCGATCCGGAGGGTTATCTCCTGGAGTTCGAGCGGTTCAACGAACACGCCGAGAACGAGATGCTGGTCCCGGTGCTGAACGAGACCGAGACGATCTATCCCGCCGAAGGCGCGTCCAATGTGCCTCCGGGACTGGGTTTCAAGGCGACGGTGGTCTGGTTCTACTACAAGGACATGCCCGCGATCCAGGCCTTCTACGAAGAGGTCATGGGCTTCGACCTGATCGTGGACCAGGGGTGGACCAAGATCTACCGCATCTCGCCATCGGGCTACATGGGCCTCGTGGACGAGCAGCGCGGCATGCACAACTTCACGGAGAAGAAGGCCGTCACCATGTCCTTCTGGACGGACCGTATCGACGACTGGTACGCCTACGTCAGCGGCCACGGCGACTTTGAAATGCGCTCCGAGAAGGTCGAGGAAACGGACCGGTACCGCGCCTTCGTCGCCTACGATCCGGAGGGCTATTATCTCGAGTGGAACGTCTTCAAGGACGCGCCGGACAACGAGACCCTCCACCGGATGCTGCGCGGCGAAGAGTAGAAGGAAGAAACATGCCGACCATCAGGCCCTACGACCCCGAACGCGATCGCGACGCGATTATCCGGGTCTGGCGCGAAGTACATTGGATCACCAGCGACGTGCAGGCCAAGTGGGCGCCGCTGTTCATGGAGAAAACCCGTACCGACGTGGCGGAGGTGAACGGTGAAGCAGAATGCCAGGCTTCATCGACCGACGGGACGTTCCGCTACCAGGACGAAGACCTGGCCATGTCCGCCATCGTGGGCGTGACGACCAGCCGCGTCGCCCGCAAGCAACGTCTCGCCCAGCGGGTTACGGCGCACCGCATCGCCCAGGACGCCGCCAATGGGGCGGAGATCTGCATGCTGACCATGTTCGAACAGGGATTCTACGACCTGATGGGATTCGGCACGGGTCCCTACGGGCACCGGGTGCGGTTCGATCCCGCCGACCTCACGATCGATCGGTCCTTCCGGGTACCCAGGCGCTTGACCGCCGACGACTGGGAAATGATCCATTCCGCCATGGTAAACCGCAGGCTGACCCACGGTGGCTGCAGGCTGTATCCCGCGGAGTTGCTGCAGGTCGAACTGAATCACTCGGAGAAATCCTTCGTGCTGGGGTATTGCGATGGCCCCGGCGGCGAGCTGACCCACTTCTTCTGGGCGAGCGACGATGAAG
>JAPOOT010000504.1 GCA_026713285.1 Gemmatimonadota bacterium
CAGCCGGTCCGGTCCGGGCATTCCCGTAATCCACGGGCGGACCAGGCGGACCAAGCTGGTCAGTGGTACCAGGCAGGTCAGAAGGATTAGAGGGGTTAGAGGGACCAGGCGGACCGGAAAGCGCCTCGTATTCGGTTCTCACTTCCGCAAGCCGCTTACCGGCCTCCGCCGACAGTTCGTTTGCCGGATAACTCTGGATGAAGATTTCGAACTGTTCGATGGCTTTGCTGTATTTCTCTTCCCTCGCGTAGCTTTCAGCGATTTCGTATTGCGCCCGGGAAGCCCAGTTGCTCATGGGATACGTTTCCAGCAGTTCACCGAAGTAGAGACGGGCCGATTCCCAGTCTTTCATCTTGAAGTAGAGGTTGCCGATCCGATAATCCTTCTCGGCCACCTTGTCGAAACACTCCTGAAGCAATTCGTGGACCTGCACGGTCCATTCGCTATCGGGATACACATCGAGAAAGTACTGGAGCTCGCGGATGGCTTCGAAGGTCTTGTCCTGCGTGAGATGGGGCGGATTGGACTGCAGAAACGTGGCATAGGCCAACTGGTACTGGCTTTCATCGCTGTAAGGGCTTTGAGGGAAATCACTGATCAACCGGCGGAACACGAGTACGGCGAGCGGGTATTCATTCAGCTCGATGTGCATCTGGCCCTGATGGTACAGGGCATCGTCCACGATGTCGTTGCCGGAATGACTGAGAGTGATGGCCCGGAATGCGTCCATGGCATCCAGCCAGTCTTCCTGTTCCAATCGCTCCATCCCGTAATCGTAAAGTTCCTCCGCCGTCCAGTCCGGATCGAAATCGGGCGGACTGCACGACGGAAGCACGAAAAGGGCGAGGAAGATCCCCGTAATAGCGATCCTGAAGCGTGGTAGGCGAGGAATGATCATGCCGGTGTTCCGAATAGGGCGGGAAACGTCTGCCGGTCCTGGCCGCCGGGCTGGGGAACCCCCGACGAAACCACGCCGACCAGGTCGTATTCCATGGCATCTGTGATGTCCACGGACGCAATGTCTCCGGGCGCCAGGTCGCCGCCGGAGACCAGCACCTCGTTGTCGACTTCCGGCGCATCCGCGGCGGTTCGCCCGGTGTAATTCCCTTCATCCGTCTTTTCGTCGATCAGCACGTCGATCGTCTTTCCTACGAAAGCCCGGTTGCGGTCGAGGGATATCTCGCGCTGCAGCGCCATGAGCCGGTTGTGCCGCTCCTGCTTGACGGCATCGGGAACCTGCCCGTCGTACCTGGCTGCCGGCGTATGCTCTTCTTTCGAATACATGAATACGCCCATGCGGTCGAATCGCGTTTCTTCCACGAAGTCGTAAAGCGATTCAAAGTCCGCATCGGTCTCTCCAGGAAAGCCCACGATGAAGGTGGTTCGCAGCGTCGCCTCCGGAATCCGGGCGCGGATCCGTTTCAGGAGCGCGCGTGTATCCTTCGAGGTCGTCTCGCGGTTCATGCGCTCGAGCATGGGATCCGAAATGTGTTGCAACGGCATGTCGATGTAATTGCAGACCCGTTCCAGGTCGGCGAAGGCATCGATCAACGTGTCGGTGAAACGCACGGGATGGTTGTACAGCGCCCGGATCCAGCGCACGCCCTCCACGGTGTTCAGCGCGGCAAGCAGGTCTTCCAGCCTGGCCGGTTCCGCCAGGTCCTTGCCGTACCAGGTGGTGTCCTGCGAGATCAGGTTCAATTCGACGGCGCCCTGGTCCGCAAGCGTCCGGGCCTCTTCCACCAGGGAGTCCACGGTGCGGCTACGCTGGCTGCCCCGTATGGCCGGAATAATGCAGAACGTGCATCTGCGGTCGCACCCCTCGGCGATCTTGAGGTAAACGGAATGGCGGGGCGTGGTGATGACCCTGGGATAGGAGAAATCAGTGGGCAGCGGCTGCCTGCGTATTTCCCGCAAGGTTTCGTGCCGGTCATTCAGGCGGTCCAGCAGTTGGACGATGTGCGGATATTGATGCACGCCGATGACGGCATCCACTTCGGGCATCCCGGCGACCACGTCGTGGGCGTACCGCTGCGCCATGCAACCCGTGACTACGAGGGACGTGCACTGGCCGTCTTCCTTGAATCGCGCGAGGTCCAGTATGGTTTCGATGGACTCCTCTTTGGCAGGACCGATAAACGCGCAGGTGTTCACGACAATGACGTCCGCGTCTCCGTGGTCGTTCACCACGGTGTAGCCGGCCCGGGTGAGCTGGCCCAGCATGACTTCGGAATCCACCAGGTTCTTCGAACAGCCCAGGCTGGCGAGACTGATATTGGGCAAGTCCTTGCTCCGTTTTCTAGCCGGCGTCATTCAACGCAGGTCGACCCATTCGACATCGTCGGGCGTCGTCATCCTGAACAGCCCGGGATCGAGCTTCGCGTTCAGCCGGTAATCCTTGAAACGCAGGGTGGTTTCGGATCCCATATCGTCAGCGTACATCACTTTATTGGTAAGCCAGGTTTCCGCGTCCACCCATATGCGCAACTCGGGAATGGCTTCGGCCGAAGCGACGGCGGTAAGCCTGAGCAGGAAGCATGGCGTGCCATCGACCGGTTCCCTGCCCTCCAGTTCGTACCGGTAACGGTTCGAGTAATGGAAAATAAAATCGTCAGGCCGGCCTTGCCGCGCGCCCGAATCGTCTTCTCTCGCCGGCGACACGATCACCTGCCGGTTGCCGGGCACGTAGGTCCATAGAGACTCACCGTCGGATACAATGGTCTGACCGGCTTCTTCCAGGCGCAGGCGGTTCTCGTCTCTCTCCAGATAAAGCCTGCCCTCGGTTACGTTTCGCTGGTCGAGCACAGCCGCGTACGTCGAGACGGAATACCGGGCCTCCAGGGACCTGACGCCGTCGAGATGCTGACGCATCTTGCCCGTGACTGTTTCGGTCGTATGAAGCGCCTCTTGCGGTCCGTATCCCAGAAACGCCGCCAGGCCGGTCAACACGCAGAGACTGAGATGCGCGGTCACGTCTCCTCCCCTTGCGGATCACCCATGCGTACCACCGTGGTCGCAAGCCCGGAAATATGCACCGAAAATTGTCCTGCGTCAAGTCTTACCACCGGTATCGGGGCTGTGTACATCTGCTGGAAACAGCCGCGCTGATATAAAGAACGGGGAAAGCCCCCCATGGGTTCCCTCCCCGCTCCCTGCGCTGCTGGTTATCCTTCGGGCAACCTTCCTTTACGGCATCGCGGACCGCCCTCTTTCGTATCGCACCTTCCCGTCCACGATGGTATACAGGATTTCCGTATCCAGGATCTGGTTCTCGGGCACGGTCATGATGTCTTTGGACAGCACGGTGAAATCCGCGAGCTTGCCCGGCTCGATGGACCCGAGCAGGTCTTCGTGAAAGGAGCCGAAGGCGGCGTCCAGGGTATAGGATCTCAGGGCTTCGTAGCGCGACATGCGCTGGTCGCCGAACATGCCGCCTTCGGGCGTACCGTCAGGCAGTTCGCGGGTCACGCTGGCATAGAAGGACGCGATGGGGCTGACATCTTCGACCGGCGCGTCGGTCCCGTTGATGATCTTCACGCCTTCCTTGAGCAGCTTCTGCCAGACATAGCCGCCTTCCTCCGTGCGTGCGTGGCCGAGTCGGTCCGGCGCCCAGGGTAGATCCGAGGTCGCGTGGATCCCCTGCATCGACGCGATCACGCCCAGCCTGGCGAACCGGGGGATATCGGCCTCGTCCAGGATCTGGGTATGCTCGTCGCGGAACCTGTGGTCCTTCACGTGGGGGAATTCATTCATCGCCTTCTCGTACATGTCGAGCATCATGCGATTGCCGCGGTCGCCGATGGCGTGGGTGCACACCTGCCAGCCGTGCTCCAGACCGAATCGCGCGGCCTCGTAGATCGAGTCGGGCGGCGTGGTATAGAACCCCGAATTGCCCGGGTCGTCATGGTAAGGCTCCAGCAGCCAAGCGCCCCGCGACCCGAGCGCCCCGTCGCCGAACATCTTGACGGCGCGGACGGACAGGAACCCATCGGCGTGCGACCATGGTTTCTGCAGGGCGCGCATGGTATGCAGATTCGAGGCCATCACGTAGACCCGCATGTCCAGCCTGCCCTGGTCCGCGTATTCCTTGTACAGTTCAATGCCGTCCAGACCGACCCCGGCGTCGTCGAACATGGTGATGCCGTTGGCCAGGCATTCCTGGATGCCGAGCTCAAGGGCCTGACGCCGCTGGTTGTCGGTAAACGACGGGACGTTGACGAGGCCCATGGCTTTGTCCACCAGTATGCCCGTTGGGTTGCCGTCGGCATCCTTGATGACGTCTCCGCCTTCCGGAGACTGCGTGTCCCGGTCGATCCCCATCAGTTCCATGGTCCGGGCGTTGGCGAATGCGGCGTGGCCGTCGGCCCTGCGCAGGTAGACCGGAATATCGGGCACGGCCTCGCTCAACCTGTGATGGGTCATGAACCCGCGGACCGTGAGCGAACTGCGGTCCGACCACTTCTCCTCGTGCCACCCTCGGCCGGTGACCCACTCCCCTTCCTCGATGCCCTCGGCCGCCGCCAGCACCCGTTCGATGAGTTCGTCGTAACCCGAAATACCGACCAGGTCGACGGTCATCTTCGCGACCCCGATGCCCATGAGGTGGCCATGGCTCTCCTTCAACCCGGGCACCATGGCCTGGCCTTCGAGATCGATCACCCGGGTATCGGGTCCGATGAACGGCGCCACGTCTTCATTGACCCCCACTACGGCGATCCGGTTTCCTATGACCGCCACGGCCTGCGCCTTGGGCCGGCTGCCGTCCATCGTGTATACCGTGCCGTTGATGAGCGCCAGGTCCGCCGATGACTTGTGCACCTGTGCCTCACCGCCGGCAAACCACACCATGGTCATGAATCCCGCAATGATTACCGCGAATACTGACTTCCGCATGTGCCCCTCCTGGTTTTTTTACTCGTACATCGCGACCGGATCTCCGGACGCTCCGTCCCGGGCCCGGCGCGGGCTAAATCTCATCCGCCACGCGTCGGCGGGCCACTTCCTCGTTAATGTAGGCGATGATGTCCCGCGTCGACGTACCTGGGCCGAACAGTTTGCCCACGCCCAGCTTCGCGAGTTCATCCCCGTCGGATTTCGGGATGATTCCTCCGCCGGTGAGGAGCATGTGGTCGACGCCTCTTTCCCGCAGCAGGTCCATCACGCGGGGGAAGATAGTCATGTGGGCGCCCGAAAGGATGCTCAGCGCGACCACGTCCACGTCTTCCTGTACGGCCGCTTCCGCGATCATTTCCGGCGTCTGCCGCAGCCCGGTGTAGATCACTTCCATACCGGCATCGCGCAAGGCGCCGGCCACTACCTTGGCGCCCCGGTCATGTCCGTCGAGACCCGGTTTGGCTACGAGAACACGTATGTTGTCTGCCATGATCGACCTTGCTCTCTCAATCAGCGCAGCCGAAGCCGCGGCGGCGGGACTGCCGCGGGGCTTAGCCAAAGACGCGGTGTCAGACCGCCGCCTGCCGCGAGGGAAGAACCGTCGCGTCAGACCGCCAGTTCTTCCATCATCTCCCGGGCGGCCGCAAGGGGATGGATCTCCCTGCGGGCGACGCGTTCGGACAGACGGTCCATGGCGCCGTCGGCGTCCCGGAGTTCCGTCAGCCTGCCGCGCCACATTTCACCGAGCGCTTTTTCGATCGCCGAACGGCCCTGGCGCATCCGGCGCCTCCGCAGCCTTCCTTCCCCGGCGAGGTAGTCTCCGTGCGCGTCGAGTTTTTCGTATAGACCGTCCATGCCGGCGTTATCACGTGCGCTGACACTGAGGACGGGCGGCTTCCAGCCTTCCTCCCACCGTCCCAGGTCCACGATCGTCCTCAGTTCCGCGGCGAACCGGTCAGCGCCTTCCCGGTCGGCCTTGTTGACGACCAGGACGTCGGCAATCTCCATCAGGCCGGCCTTCATGGCCTGAATGCTGTCGCCCGACTCCGGCGTGAGCAGGACGACGGTGGTATCGCTGACGTCGGAAACGTCGAGCGTGGACTGGCCTACGCCCACGGTCTCCACAATGATAACATCTTTGCCGAAGGCGTCAAGAGCCGTCATCGCGTGGGGAGTCGCTTCCGACAGTCCGCCGGTATGGCTTCGGTCGGCCAGGCTGCGCAGGAAGACCTGCGGGTCGTCCCAGGATCCCTGCATGCGTAGCCGGTCGCCGAGCAACGCTCCTCCGGTGAAGGGGCTGGTCGGATCCACCGCGATGATGCCTACCGTGCGTCCGCTGTTTCTCAACTGTTTGGTGAGGCGGTCCGTGAGGGTACTCTTGCCTGAGCCGGGAGGCCCCGTAATCCCGATGCGACGGGCATTCCCTGAACGGGGATACAGCCGGTCCAATATCGCGGACCTCCGGTTCCGGTCGTTTTCCAGCAGCGTAATCACGCGGGACAAGGCAATCCTGTCGCCGTCAAGGAAACGGTCGAGTAGTTTCATAACGTGTTCGGAGGCTATACCGTGCCGGGTTTTATGTCTTTAATTCTCAACTGGAGGCTGGTCTCGCCCCGAAAGGTGTTTTCCTCGAGGTTGTAAGCCAGGTCCAGGCGGTCCCGGCTGTCGTTCAGTTGATCGGCGAAGTGCGCCA
>JAPOOT010000250.1 GCA_026713285.1 Gemmatimonadota bacterium
CGCTCCCGGTCCGAAATCCACCAGGTTGTCGGCATGCTCCAGCGTGTCGCGGTCGTGTTCGACCATGATCAGCGTATTGCCGAGATCGCGCAGGTTCTCCAGGGCATGGATCAGCCTGAGGTTGTCCCGCGGGTGAAGCCCTATCGTGGGTTCGTCCAGCACGTAGAGCACGCCGGTCAGCCCCGATCCGATCTGGCTGGCCAGACGGATTCGCTGTGCTTCGCCGCCCGATAGCGAGGGCGCCCGGCGGTCGAGGGTCAGGTATTCCAGCCCCACGTCGAGGAGGAAGCGCATGCGGTTTCTGATTTCCGTCATCACCTCGCCCACGACTTCCCGTTGCGGCGCCGATAGTTTCAGTCCTTCGATGAAGTCCAGGGCACGGTCGGTGGACATGGCGCATAGCGCCGCAATGGACACGCCGTCGATCAGCACGGAAAGGCTTTCGGACCGGAGCCGTCCGCCTTCGCAGGCCGAACAGGGCGTCGGCTGCAGCAGGCGGGCCAGTTCGGGGAAGCGGTTCGCATAGCGGGCGACCAGTTCCACGGCCGGGAAGATGCCCCGGAACTGGAAGGACAGGCCGGGGACCCTTTGGTCTTCTATCCACCGGTCGCTGCCATAGAGCAACACCTGGAGCTGTTCCGGCGACAGCGCTTCAACGGATGTCCCCAGGTTGAATCCCTGCGAGGACGCCACCTGTTCCAGCAGGTCGAGCATGGACCGTTCGCCCACCGTGCCTTCCTCCCAGATCGCAGCCGCGGCGTCCCTTATGGATTTCGAACGATTGGGAATCAACAGGTCGAGGTCGATGCCGGGCTGGGTTCCGAGGCCCTCGCAATCGGGGCACATGCCCGCCCGGTGGTTGAATGAGAAACTCTGGGGCGAGAGTTCGTCGTAACTGACTCCGCAGGCGGGACACGAATAGTACCGGCTGAAGCGGATATCGCGGGCCCCGCCGGAATCCGGTTCCTGCACCTCGGCGATCAGCAATCCCCCCGATAGTTCCAATGCCGTCTCCACCGAATCGGCCAGGCGCTGTCGCACGTCGCCCTGCATGACGATCCGGTCCACCACCACGCACAGTTCGTGGCGCCGCCGCCGGTCGATCTGAATGTCCTCTTCGAGCCTCCGCAACACGCCGTCGATGCGCACCCGGATGAACCCGTTCCGGCGGGCCCGGTCCAGGAGGGCATCGTATCCCTCGGCGCCATCGGGTTCCAGCGGCGCATGCAGCGTGGCGCGGGTCTGCTCCGGGAGGGTCATGATGCGGTCCACGATCTGGCTGGGCGTCTGCGCGCCGATGGGCACGCGGCACGCGGGGCAGTGGGGCACGCCGACCAGGGCGTAGAGCGCGCGGAGGTACTCGTAGATCTCCGTAATGGTGCCCACCGTGGAGCGTGGGTTCCGTCCCGGCGCCTTTTGTTCGATGGAAATGGCCGGGGAAAGGCCGACGATGTGGTCCACCTTCGGCTTCTGCATCTGCTGGAGGAACTGGCGCGCGTAGGCTGAAAGGGATTCCACGTACCGTCTCTGGCCTTCCGCGTAGATCGTATCGAGGGCCAGGGAAGTCTTCCCGGAGCCGGAAACGCCCGTGAATACGGTCATCCGGTCCCGGGGAACAGCCACGGTGAGATCACGCAGGTTGTGCTCCCGCGCACCGCGCACGGTGATCTCCCGTATGTGGCCGTCTCCTTCCGGGTCCTGCCTGACCGGTTTCGGAGTCTCGGGGAGCGCCCGGGGCCGAAGCGCCTTCTCCAGGATCCGGCCCGTGGACGATCCGTCGACGCCCGCCACGGTCTCCGGCGTTCCCTCCGCAATGACGCGGCCGCCCGCGTCGCCGCCCTCCGGTCCCAGATCGATGATCCAGTCGGCCGTCTTGATCACGTCGATGTTATGTTCGATGACGACGACGGTGTTGCCCTTGTCCACGAAGGCGTTCAGCACGGCGAGCAGATGGGTGATGTCTTCGAAATGCAGGCCGGTCGTCGGTTCGTCCAGCACGTACATGGTCCGTCCCGTGCTCCGCTTGCACAGTTCACGGCCCAGCTTGATGCGCTGCGCCTCGCCCCCCGACAGCGTGGGCGCGGGCTGGCCCAGCTTGATATACCCCAGACCTACGTCGTAGAGCGTCCTCAGCACCCGTGCGATGGACGGAACGTGTTCGAACAGTTCAAGCGCCTCCTGCACGTCCAGGTCGAGCACGTCGGCAATGGAGCGTCCCTTGTATTTCACCTCCAGGGTTTCCCGGCCGAAGCGCCTGCCTTCGCAAACGGGACAGGAGATCCACATATCCGCCAGGAAGTCCATCTCCACCCGCGTGGCCCCGTTGCCCTGGCAGGCTTCGCACCGGCCGCCCCGCACGTTGAAGCTGAACCGTCCCGGCCGGTAACCGCGCAGCCTGGCTTCGGGCGTTTCGGCGAAGAGGGAGCGGATCGCGTCGAAGACCTTCGTGTAGGTCGCCGGATTCGATCTGGGCGTGCGGCCGATGGGCGCCTGGTCGATGTTGATCACCTTGTCCAGGTGTCCGACGCCCTTGAGGCCGTCATGTTCGCCCGGGTCCGTGCCGGCCTTGTTCAGCAGACGGGCCAGGGCCGCGTACAGGATGTCGTTGATCAGCGAGCTTTTTCCGGAACCTGACACGCCCGTTACGCAGGTGAACCGTCCCACGGGCAGGCGCACGTCCAGGTTCTTGAGGTTGTTCTGACGGGCGCCCTGGATCATCAGCCACTTGTCGGCCGCGCCCCGGCGCAAGGCCGGAACGGGGATCGTCTTCTTCCCGCACAGATACTGCCCGGTCAACGAAGCGGCGCTGGCTGCCACGATGCCGGGACGGCCTTCGGCCACGATCTCGCCGCCGTTGACGCCGGCGCCCGGACCGAAGTCCACGATGTGGTCGGAAGCCCACATGGTTTCTTCATCGTGCTCGACAATGATGACCGTATTGCCCTGGTCCCGCAACTGGCCCAGGGTATCCAAAAGCCGCCGGTTGTCCCTGGGATGCAGCCCGATACTCGGTTCGTCTAGCACGTACATCACGCCGACGAGCCCGCGGCCGATCTGGCTCGCGAGACGTATGCGCTGCGCCTCTCCGCCTGATAGCGTCGGCGCCGTGCGTTCCAGCGAAAGGTATTCGAGACCCACGTTGAGGAGGAAGTCGAGCCGGGCGACGATTTCCTTGAGCGCTTCGTCGCCGATCTGGCGTTCGGCCTCCGAAAGGGTCAGCTTCCGAAAGAAAACTCGGATATCCAGTATCGGCAACCGGCACAGCGCGGCGATGGAGAGGCCGCCCAGGGTGACGGAAAGCGCTTCTGGCTTGAGGCGTTCTCCGCCGCAGCGATCGCATTGCCCGATGGCCATGTACCGTTCGATCTCGGTCTTGTGCCTGGGGGACTTGAGCGTATGGTATCGCTTTTCAAGATCGGGAATGACCCCGTTGAACCGGTCCTTGTGCGACCACTCGCCGCCCTTCCCGTTGCGGAAGGTGAAGGTGATTCGCTTGTATCCCAGGCCGTACAGCACCACCTTCCGCGCTTCTTCGTCCAACCGTTCCCATGGCGTGTCCAGGCTGAAACCCACGTGTTGGGCTATTCCCTCGAAAAAGTGCCGTTTCCACTGGTTGGCGATGGTGCCGAGGGGTTCGATCGCCCCTTCGTTAATGGACTTCGCCGGGTCGGGAATGATGAGCCTGGGTTCGATCCGCATCATGGTGCCCAGGCCGTGGCAGTTCGGGCACATGCCCTGGGGACTGTTGAAGGAGAACAGCTGCGGCGTGAGTTCCTCGTAACTCAGGTCACACGCGTTGCAGGCGTACCGCGTGCTGAAGAGCAGGTCGGAGGTCCGGCCGTCCCCCTCCATCTGGACCAAAACGGAACCCTGGCTCAGGTGCAGCGCGCCTTCCACCGCCTCGACCAGGCGGGTGCGGATGTCCTCCCGCACGACGAGCCGGTCCGTCACCACTTCGATCGTGTGCCGCATGTTGCGGTCCAGATCCGGATCCTCGGAGAGATTGACGACGTCGCCGTTCACCCGGGCGCGCAGGTAGCCCTGCCGGCGCAGGTCCTCGAAGAGGTCCCGGTATTCGCCACGGCGCCCCTGGATGACCGGCGCCAGGACGAGCAGCCGCGTTCCTTCGGGAAGCGCCAGGATCCGCGCGACGATCTGTTCGAGGGTCTGCGCCCCGATCGAACCACCGCATTTCATGCAGTGAGGCGCCCCTACCCGGGCATACAGCACGCGCAGGAAGTCGTAGATCTCCGTGATCGTCCCAACGGTGGAACGGGGGTTCAGTCCGGCGGTTTTCTGTTCGATGGAGATGGCGGGCGCCAGCCCCGTTATCCGGTCGACGTCGGGTTTCTGCATCTGGCCGAGGAACTGTCTCGCGTAGGCCGACAGGGATTCGACGTAGCGCCGCTGGCCCTCCGCGTAAAGGGTATCGAAAGCCAGCGAAGACTTGCCGGATCCGGATACGCCGGTGAAGCAGATCAGCGCGTCTTTCGGCAGATCCAGGCTCACGTTCTTCAGGTTGTGAACGCGGGCCCCTTTGATCTGTATGGTTGTTGCGGCCATGGGGATCAAGCCGGACTCAGCGGGTCGTTGGATCAGGGCGAACGGCGGCGGCACAGCAAGCGAAAGATGCTATACGGGTGTTTAGAAATCAAGGTATTTTCAAGGTGAACCGTGAATGGCTGAAAAGACGCTTGTAATACGCTATCGCCGGAGTTAATGTGGTGTCGGCCGGCCCAACAGAAAGCGGCGCACGAGCGGCACGCGCCGGCCCAACAGAAAGCGGCGCACGAGCGGCACGCGCCGGCCCAACAGAAAGCCGCGCACGAGCGGCACGCGCCGGCCCGGCGCAGCCGATGCCGGAAACGGGAAACCGGACGATCATCATGTCGAACGACTGGTATATCGCATACTTCGACGAAGACTACTACCATTTCGACCACCACGAGGATACGGATCTCGAAGTGGACGGACTCGCGCGCCTGTTGGACCGCCGCGAGGGGAAAGGGATACTGGACATCGGCTGCGGCTACGGGCGGGTCAGCACACCGTTGCGGAAACGCGGCTATCGGGTCGTGGGCTACGACCTGTCCCCCTCCCTGCTGAAACGGGCCCGTGAAGGGGACCCCGGGGGAATCTGGGTCAGGGGAGACATGCGCGAACTGCCCTTTGCCGGAGCATTCGACACGGCCATCAGCCTGTTCAATGCCTTCGGGTATTTCGAAGAAGAAGAGGAGAATTTCAGGGTCCTGAAGTCTGTTTCGGAGGCATTGCGCCCCGGCGGGCTGTTCGTATGCCAGCTCGTCAACCGGGACTACCTGGTCCGACGGTTCGCCGCCCAGGAAGTCCACCGACGGGGTGGCCTGATCATACTGGAAGAGCGCGAATTCGATGCGATCGTGAACCGGGTGCTAACCAGGACGACCGTGTTCAACGGCGCGGACAGACGCGCGGACAGACGGGAGTACGCGTCTTCCATCCGGGTCTACACGGTGACCGAGCTGGACCTGCTCCTGGCCGCTGCCGGCATGACGATACGGGAAGTCCACGGCGGACTCGATTTCAGGCCCTACGACTGGGATACGAACCAGTTGGTCATCGTCGCTGAAAGAACCGATCGGTAGAGGATCCCGGGTGGCTCCGGTTTCCAATAAGCTTGACAAGACCCTGGTCCAATCTTAGGATTCAATGTCATTTCATCCCGTCTGCATACGGGAAAAACAAAGGATTCTGCATGGCATCGGATCTGTTGCGCGTTGGCGTGATCGGATTGGGGTTCGGTCAATATCACATCCGTGGTTACCAGGCCTGTACCGGTGTGACGGTTGAGA
>JAPOOT010000145.1 GCA_026713285.1 Gemmatimonadota bacterium
GACGACCGCGCCGCCCTGGTCTGTTCTGTACACTTCCGCTCCCCGCCGCCTGTATCGCTCGATGACCTGGGGCGAGGGGTGTCGGAAGCGGTTGTACATGCCGGCGGAAACGGCCACGGCCTCCGGGTCGACGGCGTTCAGGAAGGCGAAGCCGCTCGAGGTGTCGCTGCCGTGATGGGGCGATTTGAGTACCGTGCTTTTCAGTGTGGACGGCCAGCGGACGGTCGCGGCCTCCGCCCTTTCCTCGATGTCACCGGTCAGCAGCATGCTGAATTCGCCGTAGGACAGGCGCAGGACAACGGACACCTCGTTGACATCGCTTTTCGCGGCACCGGACAGGAATAGAGGGTCAGGATGAAGGAATAGGCCGCGCACGCCGCCCAGCGCCGCCAGGGTGTCCCCCTTTACCACGGTACGGTACGGAATGCCGTGCAGGTCGATTGTCTCCCGCCATGCGCGGTAGGATCCGGACTCCGACGGCACGCCGCTCGAGACGACCTCGCCCACTTCCACGGACTCCACCACGGACGAAAGTCCGCCGTAGTGGTCCAGGTGGGGGTGGGTTACGATCATCGTATCGACGCGCCGGTAGCCCCCGGCGCGCAGGAAAGGAACGATGACGCGGGCGCCCGCGTCCCAGGTGGGCGACCTGGGGCCGCCGTCGACCAGCAGGGTGTGCCCGTTGGGACAGGCAATGAAGATGGCGTCGCCCTGTCCGACGTCCAGGACGGTGATCTCAAGCGACCGGCCGGGCAGCAGGCTGTAGCAGAAGAGCAGGATGGAAAGGGCCACCAGTCCCAGCCGTGCCCGCCGCTGCCGGAGGTCGCCGGGGTTCCAGAGCAGCAGCAGGCCGGCTGCATAAAACGACGCGAAGAAAAGGCCGGAAGGCGCCGGTACTTTTACCAGTGCGGTCGGCACGCTGGACAAGAACTTCGAGAGATGGATCATGACAAACAGGACCAGGGCGTTTGCGGCGCTGAACAGACGGGCTATTTCGAAGAAAAGGGGACCGGTCAGGGCGGTGAGTACGCCAAAGGTCGTATTCAGAAAAACCAGCGGCCCGATGAAGAGATTTGCGACCGCCGACATCCAGGAAACCTGGTAGAACGTGCCCGCCACCACGGGCAGCGTGCCCAGTTGCGCCGCGATCGAAACCAGCAACCCGTCCCGCAGCCATCGGGCCCACCACTTCTCCGACCGGGAAAGCCGTTCGGGCAGCAGCTCCTTCATCCTGGGATAACCCGAGATGATGGCGTAGGTCGCGAGAAAGGAAAGCTGGAAGCTCAGGTCGAAAAGGGCCGAGGGCCAGATCAGGAGTATGACGATGGCCGCCACGGCCAGGATGTTGACGGTGTCGGTCTGCCGGTCCAGCTGACGGCCCGCCAGGAAGAGCGCCGCCATGATCGTGGCCCGGATGACCGAAGGCGTCAGGTTGGTGATGAAGGCATACAGCACCAGGACGCCCAGCGTGCCGGCGACGACGATGTGCCGCGGGAGTCTGAGGACGAAAAGCAGCGTATGGATCACCAGGGTGATCAGGCCGACGTGCAGTCCGGAAACGGCCAGGATATGGGCCAGGCCGATCGTCTTGAAGGTGTCGAGCAGCTCTTCGGGCAACTGTCGCCGCGCACCGAGGAGAATGCCTTTCAGCAGGGCGGCGGAATCGCCCCGCATGGTCCGGTCGATGGATCGCTCGATACTGTTTCGGAGCGGGTCTATGACGCCGGTCTGCCAGGAAAACGACCGGTTGCGCAGCGTCACGCGATAGCTTGCCGGATCGCGCACGCTCACAAGCGCGTGGATCCCCCGGCTCTCGTAGTAGGTGCGTGCGTCGAAACCACCGGGATTCCGGGCAGGTTGCGGACGGCGCAGGCGGCCCGAAACGAGGACCCGGTCGCCGTACCGGCCGGGGTCGATACCGTTGGTCAGGCGAACCTGCAGGCGTCCCGTTACCGGCGAATTACGGACGGCCGCGGATTCCGACCCGGCCCGATCAGCCGGAAACCGCCCGGCGGCCGGCGACATGCCACGGGACTCCCCAGGGATCCGCCCGGCAACGCCCAGGGAGATGGAATCCGCGTCCAGGGTGACGACCGTGAATCGGGATCTGACCTCGGGCGTGCGGACGATCGTGCCCGTCAGGGTGTGGCGCTCCCGCTGGTCGCTGAATCGCCGGATGTCGTTAGAAGGCACGACCCGCATCTGCGCCGCGTACCAGAAGGCGCCCGCGAACACGAGGCACAGTGCCATGCCGATCCGAAGGGATGAAGAGTCGGGACCACGGGCGCGGTAGAGCGAGTAACCGGACGCGATGGCCGACATGGAACACAGCGCGAACAGGATCGGAGAAACGACGA
>JAPOOT010000274.1 GCA_026713285.1 Gemmatimonadota bacterium
CTGCAGTATGGAGAGGACGGGGAAGCGGCTATACACGACCTGTACGCACGCGCCGAGGCAGCCGGTATCGTGCCGGCGTCGGGGCATTCTCTGTTCGAATGACGGCCGCTTGCGCCAAGGGAACACCCGGGACGGAAATCCAGGTCATGCGGGTGATCCGATATTATCGAAAGGAGACAACATGCGGATACTGATCATGACGGACATGGAAGGCGTCAGCGGTATCGTGGCCTGGGACCAGGTAAACGGCGGCAAGCCCATGTACGAGGAAGGCAGGCGGCTGTATACAGAGGAGATCAACGCCGCCGTTCGGGGCGCACGGGCCGCGGGGGCAACGGAGATCGTGGTGGTCGACTGTCACGGCGCCGGGGGAGACTGGACCTTCAATTCGCTGGTGCCCGAACTGCTCGATCCCGGATGTGAATGGGTCGCGAAGCATCCCTGGTCGCGTTACACGGAGATGTTTGAAACAGGATGCGACGCCGCGCTTTTCGTCGGCATGCACGCCCGGGCGAACACCCCGGACGGCGTGATGTGCCATACGATCTCAACCACGGGCTGGCGCAGTCTGCGATTCAATGACGACGAAGTGGGCGAGGTCGGCATCAACGCCGCTCTCTGCGGGCACTACGGCGTTCCCGTGCTGCTGGTCACCGGCGACGAAGCCGTGTGCCGGGAATCCCGGGAACTGCTGGGAGAAAACCTGCCGGTCGTGGCCGTGAAACGGGGTCTTTCGAGGTACTCCGCCAGGCAGATTCCCCCAGTCCGCGCGAGACAGATGATCGAGGATGGGACTCGTCAAGCGCTGCAGGACATGCCGAATATCAAACCTTACGTCCCGTCCGCGCCCACGAAGATCACCATCGAACTGGACACCGTGGACAACGCATCCCATCACAGGGGCAGGCAAGGCGTGTCGTTTCCCGATCCCCTGACCGTCGTCAGCGAGGGCCGGGACTGGATGGAAGCCTGGAACCAGATCTGGGGCTGGTAGTTGCCGGCCGACCAGGTTTTCTCAAACTGATCTTCGAACACGCACCATTAGCGCGACTGTCCGGGATGCCTACGACTGTTCCATCAGGTTCCGGATGAAACGCAGGTCCGAACGGGCGAGATCGACGACCGTGTCCACGGGTTCTCCCCCGTATTCGCTGTGCATGGTGACGGGCC
Source organism: Gemmatimonadota bacterium (assembly GCA_026713285.1). Taxonomy (GTDB): domain Bacteria; phylum JAAXHH01; class JAAXHH01; order JAAXHH01; family JAAXHH01; genus JAAXHH01. Next base: position 1,171 of record JAPOOT010000274.1, read on the forward strand.
CGTCGAATCCCTGGGCCTTCAGCGTGGCAAGGGTCGTATTCCAGTCTCCGAATCCCGTGCCAAGGCGGACCACGTCGACCTCCCACCGCCTCTCGCCGTCCCGGATCCGCTGCACACGTGCCAGGTCCTTGAAGGACATGACGGAAAGGTATTCCCTGACCATGTTGAGGGCCATATCGATCGGCTCCCCGCAGATGGACAGGTGTCCCACGTCCGCGAATACGCCGACGTGTGCGGGATCGAATCCCTGTACCACGTGCATGACTGCGGAGGAGTTCAGGCCCATGGAGTGCCCCGAATGGTTGTGTACGACGGTCTTTACACCCGTTTTCTCCGATAGGAGTTGAAATCCGTCCAGTTCCTTTCGCGCATGGTCCAGTTCCGTCCAGTAATCCGACCCCGGCGACCAGTGCCAGTACCCCAGCTTGATGTGCTTTACCCCGTTTTCGCCGCAGGCCTGGTAGTATCTCTCCCCGTAATCCAGCGTGGCCATGGTGAAATCCCCCGGCGCGGTCACCAGTGGAATGGAAAGGCCAGCATCTGAAAGCACCCGCGCGGCTTCCGGAAGGGCCCGGTCTATGTTGCCGGGATTCACCGGATAGCCGTCGCGCACGCACAGATCGGCGCCGGAAACGCCCACACTCTGGAGTTTCTCCGCTATTTCCGGAATAGTC
>JAPOOT010000378.1 GCA_026713285.1 Gemmatimonadota bacterium
CCGCGTCGGCCTGGAATTCGACACTTTGACACAGTAGTCTTTGCGCTTTACGAGAAACTGTATTGCACCCTTGACCGGGACACATGGTTAAGCTTCCTTTTGATTGAGGAAACTCGTAATCTTCCTTCATGCCGCAACCTGAATTGAACGTACAAGGCATAAGGAGTTGAAGCGATGCGACAAGTGGTTCTTTATCCTGGAGAGGACGGCTTTTGGATTGCAGAATGCCCCAGCTTGGCAGGTTGCATAAGTCAGGGCGAATCCCGTCAGGCTGCGATTGAAAGTGTCAAGGAGGCGATTGAAGCATATATCACGGCATTGGAAGACGACGGTCTTCCGATTCCTGAGGACAATTTCGAGGCCTTGGTCGTAGCCGTATGAACGCACTGCCCGTTATTTCAGGGCGCGAGTGCATCAGAGCACTAGCCAAAGTGGGGTTTTATATCAGACGACACCGCGGCAGTCACGTCGTTTTGCGTCGAGAACACCCTTTTACACAAATTGTAGTCCCGGACCATCGGGCACTTGACCGGGAACACTGCGCGCCATAATAAGGCAGTGCGGTATAGGCGTAGAGGAGTTTAACAGATTACTGTGACGCTCATGCGAACGTGAGCCGGGGGAAACCCTGTTCACTCATCAGGTCTGTCTTTACCCTCTGAATAAACTGCTGAAAATAACGGGAATCAATCACCTCGAAGGACTCCACCCCATGTCCATGACCGACGAAGAACGCTTCCGATTCGACCTGTCTGGTTTTTTAGTGCGCCCGGCCATTCTCACGGCGGACGAAGTTAAGGAAATCCGCGAGCAGATCTACCTGATCAAGCACGAACCGGAGTCGCTGCCGCCGGAACACCGCGACGTGCCGGGCGGTCCGTCGAGCATTCTAATCGATCATCCCGCTGTCATCGATGTTATCTCGGAGATCATCAGTCCCGATTTCCGTCTGGAGAACTGTAGCTGCGTGTGGCGCAAGAAGGGGGAGGAGCACGGGGAACTGCACGGCGGCGGTCCCAACCAGATCGATCCGATCTTCGGGTACCGCGTGCAGCGGGAACGCATCTATGCCGGTATGGTCCGGGTAATTTTCGAGTTTACGGATATCAGGATGGAGGACCAGAGCACGCACTTCGTGGTAGGCAGTCACAAGGCCAACTTCCCCATGCATCCAGATCACAAGTCGTTGGAGCCCGGGAAACGGAGCGAGTTCCTGATGACCTACGCCTGTCCCGCGGGCAGCGCCGTATTCTTCACCGAGAATCTATGTCACGCGGGTCCCAAGTGGAATCGGGACGAGCCGCGGGTCACCGTCCTCAACGCCTATTCCCATCTGGCCACCCACTGGCACCGGCTCAAGACCCCACCTGAAGTAATCGCGGGCCTTCCTCGCGAGAAGCAGGTCTACTTCCGCGAAACGTGGATCGCCGATTTTCGGTCTAGTCCGGCCACAATAAACTCCGCGGAGCGGTTCATGGGCAACGATGAACCGCCCATAGACTCGGACACGAAGCCCTAGCGGTACTTTTTTTACGAGAAAATGGATGGATTTCCGACAGATTATATAGATTGAGAAATCAGTTTTGGAAGGCTCGGGCTTCATGCCGGTCGAGGAAACCATCCTGTTCGTTGGTGTCAGCAATCCCAGTAGGTAAATCAGCATGCACTCCATCCATACGATAGAAGACCTGATAGGGGTACTGGACGATAACCCCAGGTGGCTCGAAGCTTTGCGCAACAGGGTACTGCCCAGGGAAGTTCTGGAGTTGCCGCGGATCGTCTCAAATCTGGCCGGAAATGCCGATCAACGGTTTGATCGTGTTGACCAGCGCATGGACAAGCTCGATCATAGCATGGACAAGCTCGACCATCGCGTGGATCGATTGGAGAACGACATGGGGGTATTGCGAGGGGCGCACGCCAGGAACGCGGCCATAGAGTACGCGGACGACATAGCCGACGAATTGGGACTCGAAATGGTCCGGGTTCTGCCCGGTGCCGAGATAAGGACTTTGGCCAGGTTGAAGGGAACAAAGGACATACCCGCAAACGACTTGCGCAGTTTTCGCGCCGCTGATCTGATCATCGAGGCGAAGGACGGGAAGGGCGAGACTTGCTTCGTCGTAGTCGAGGTTTCGTTTACCGCCAATGGAAGGGATACGCACAGGGCAATCAGGAATGCAGGTTACATGTACCGTTTTACTGGTAAACGTGCGTTTCCCGTTGTGACAGGTCTCAGGAGAGACGACGGTATTCGGCGTGCCATCGCATCCGGGGACGTGCACTGGTATCAATTGGCTAATGAAGCTTTCGAAGTAGAATAACTGCGGCTTCTAAGGCCTTACGACGCTGCCGTCCGCCCTCCGGTCCTCCGCGGCATAGCGGGGCGTAGCCGCATCCTCCGCGTTCAGCAGCCTGGCGGCTTTGTCCTCGTCTATGTCCAGCCCCAGTCCCGGATTGTCGTTCGCGTAGAGATGGCCTACCTTCAACTCGCAGGCCCCGGGAAATGCCGCGTATTCAGCCTCGCTGAAGGTGTTCTCCTCCTGGATCCCGAAGCTCCAGCTTGACATGTCGAGATGAACGGCCGCGGCCTGGTTGACCGGGTCGTTGTCGCCCCCTTCCTGCCACGCGGTATTGATGCCGAAGGATTCGCACAGGTTCGCGATCTTGCGGCACGGCGTGATGCCGCCCGCCTTGGAAACCCGTACCCGGACGTAATCGATCAGGCGCTCGGTGATGAGGGGCGTCCATTCGTGGGGATTCACGAAGAGTTCGCCCATGGCCTGCGGCGTCGTGCACTGTTCTCTGATCAGGCGGTACCACTGCACCTGTTCGGGGGACAGGACGTCCTCCAGGAAGAACAGGCGGTAGGGTTCAAGGCGCTTGGACAGGGCGACGGCAGACTGGGGCCGCAGATGCTCGTGGACGTCGTGGGTCAGCTTGGGGCCGAATCCGAGCTTCGTACGTAGATACTCGAACATGTTCGGAATGGCCTCGATGTAGGCCTCGTCGTCGAATACCTGGTCTACGGGCCAGGCGTTGGCGGGGCGGGGTGCGTCTTCCGAGGGAATGAATCCCCCACCGCCGTAACCACCCAGCTGGCACCGGACCACCGGAAACCCTTCATCGAGGTAGCCCTGTATGGCTTCCAGCAGGGCTTCGGGGGTACCACCACCCGCGTGGGCGTAGCAGGGCACGGCGCTCCGGCAGGCGCCGCCCAGGAGCTGGTAGACGGGCATCCCCGCCTCTTTGCCCTTGATGTCCCACAGCGCCATGTCGATGCCGCTCAGGGCTGTGTTGGTGATGGCCCCATTACGCCAGTAACCGCTCGTGTAGAAGGTCTGCCAGATGTCCTCGATGCGGCTGACGTCGCGGCCAATGAGTTTCGGGGCCAGCATGGACTCGATGGCCTCGATGACGGCGCCCTGATGGTAATGGTCGCTCGCCGATCCGATGCCGTGCAGTCCGGGTTGGTTGGTGGTGATCTTGACGATGCCCCAGGTTCCGTTCGATCGCGTCCGGATGCACTTCACCCCGGTGATGGTGGTCACGTTCCGCTCCTTTGTATGCGGTGTATTTGCAGTCGCACGGCTCGTGTTGAAACTGAGTTATGGATGCTACGGGCTACGAAGTCTAATCGGCCGTTACCCGCTCACCACCCACGAGAAAGGGTTCCGCGTTGCTCCAGTTCCGGGTTCCGTCTTCAGTGAGTATAGGTTCCGCGGAATACTGGGTCAGGTACACGCGGCGCCAGCCGACAGATGTGTTCGGACTGCTGCGGTGGAAGGAAACACTGGAGAACACGAGGATACTTCCGGCAGGCGCGATCACCGGAACCCCGGGGTCGTCGCCGAAATAGCCGATCTTGTCGTTGGTTTCGTCCACGATGCGGTGGTCCTGGCGGTGCCGGGTACCCGCGCGGGAGAAGGGCAGGACGTAGACCGTACCGTTCTCCTCGGTTACGTCGTCGAGGGCCGCCCAGCAACTCATGTACGGCCGGTGGTCGAAGCCCACGTAGCCCGAGTCCTGGTGCCAGCCGAATTTCATGCCGATTTCGGGCCCCTTGACCACGAACTGCTCGTGGAAGAGATAGGCTGTGTCGCCAAGGGTCGCCCGGCAGATTTCGGCCATGAGATCGCTGAATATGTACGGGCGCAGGCTGGGATTGTCGCGGTGCCGGTTTGAAACGAAGTACCGTTTGCCCTTGTGGTTGATTCCCCGTGTGGTCTCGTCTGCCTCGGCCATTTGGGCTTCCATCTCCTCAGTCAGCCGATCGCACTCGCCGCGTATGTACGCCAGCATCTCATCGTCCATGGCCGACTCGAGAATAAAGTACCCTTCCTCCTGGTACTGCTCTTTCTGTTCTTCCGTTATTTCGACAGGTTGCGCCTTGGTTTCCGTCATTATCCCCGTCCTATGTAGGGCATGGTCGTCGCCATGACCGTGATGAACTGTACGTTGGCGTCGAGGGACAAACCGGCCATGAAGACGACGGCGTCGGCCACGTTCTTCACGTGCATCCGCGCCTCGGCCACCAGGTCGCCGCTCGGCTGCAGGATGCCCTCTTTCATCCGCTCCGTCATTTCCGTGGCCGCGTTGCCGATGTCGATCTGCCCACAGGCGATGTTATACTTCCGTCCGTCGAGGGAAGTCGAACGCGTCAAACCGGTTACGGCGTGCTTTGTGGCCGTGTACGGCGCCGAATTCGGTCGGGGCACCTGGGCGGAAACCGACCCATTGTTGATGATCCGGCCGCCCTGCGGATCCTGGTCCTTCATGATCTTGAAGGCTTCCCTGGTACAGAGGAAGGAACCGGTCAGGTTGACGTTTACCACGGTCTGCCACTGTTCGGCCGTCAGTTCCTCGAGGAGCACCGCGGGCGCGCCGGTCCCGGCATTGTTGAACAGCAGGTCCAGGCGTCCGTGGACCGCCCTGGTTTCGGCGAAAAGGCGTTCGACCTGCGAAGCATCGCCTACGTCCGTGGGGACGACAAGCAGTCGATCCGCGGCGTCGCCGGCTTCGGCTACGGTCGAATCAAGGGCTTCCCGTCTCCTTCCGGCAAGTACCAAGCTGTAGCCCGCGTCAAGCAGGGCGAGGGAACAGGCTTTGCCTATCCCGGAACCCGCACCGGTCACGACGGCGACTTTGGTGGAATCAGTCATACTGTGCTCCTTATCTCTAAGATTCAGTCTGGTCGCTGGCCAGGCCATTGCAGGCGAGTTGGCCGCTGGCCAGGCCATTGCAGGCGAGCGGAGACGAATTGCTCGTTCCAGTCGATCAGGCGCGTTTACCGCGTCATCAGTTCCGAACCGCCGCAAGCAGGTGGTAGAAAGGCACAGGCAATCTTCGAAATGTCATTGACACCCGTCCGGGAATCCACGTATTTCGACTCACCGGCCGTGGTCTTTCGTCATGGGTGACAAGGAGCGGCGGTTGCCTGCCGGCCCCGTGGTCTATAGATACGGATGGCCTTGCGCCAGCAATACCTTCCTATTACATGTAACAATCTTGCCGAATCATAACATAGTCAAGCTTAAGTTGTGGCGTTGCATCCTGTCAATAGATATGAATCCCCTGACCTGAAACGGTCGATGTTCCACCAACGCCTATCGACGCTTTCGGTGATCGGATCGACGACGCACTAAATCCCGTCTGGATAACCGACATGCCTTCCTGGTCCCCCCGGTTTAGGTTTTCCGTACTTGTACTGGCGTGCCTGGGCGTCATTCTGGCCAACTGCGACAGGGACCAGCCAACCGGTCCGACGGGGCCGTCTCCGCCCTCACCGGCGGTACCTTCCAGCATAGCCGTCACGCCGGCCGCCACGGTGCTCGCCGCCGTGGATCAAACGGTCAGGCTGACCGCCACCGTCCGTGACCGGAACGGCAACCTGATTGCCAACCCGTCCGTCCGTTGGTCAAGCAGCGATCCGACGGTGGCCACCGTGGATCAGTCCGGGCTTGTGGCCGCCGTCAAGGGCGGCGCATGCACCATAACCGCAACCGCAGGCGATGCCGCGGGGCAGGCGAGTATTTCCGTGGAACCCCCGATTCCCGCTTCAATTGTCATATCGCCTGGCGCTTCCGGACTGACGGCGATCGGACAGACCGTTCAACTCACGGCCGAAGTACGCGACCAGTACGGAGCCGGGATCTCGGGAGCGGTGTTGGCCTGGTCGTGCAGCGACACCTCTGTGGCCACGGTGGACAGTACGGGCCTCGCAGTGGCGGTAGGAAAGGGTATTGCGGTGATTACGGCGAAGGTTGGCGAAGCCGAGGGCCGCGCGACGCTGACGGTGATGCAGGATGTGCGGGAGATCTTATTGGTGCCGGTTTCCCATGCGATGCTTCCGGGCGATACGTTGCGCATCACGGCAACGGCTTTCGACGCGGGCGGCACATCCATCATCGATCCGGTGTTTCTCTGGACCTCCTCGGATGAAACTGTGGCCACCGTGGATCAGTCCGGGCTTGTGGCTGCGCTCGATATGGGAACAACGACGGTCACCGCCAGCGTGGGCGGGACGACCGCGAGCGCGGAAATCACCGTGGCGGCACCTCAGCCTTCGGTGATCGTGGTCAGTCCGGAACACGTCACTTTTACATCGATCGGGGACATGTTGCGTCTGTCGGCGGCGGTTGAGGATGCGGAGGGGCGGGCATTGCCAGGCGCCGCCGTGGCCTGGTCAAGCGGCGACCAGACTGTGGCGCGGGTCGGAGCAGACGGGCTTGTTGCCGCCGAAGGGCCTGGAACGACGACGATCACCGCCAGGGCGGGTGAGGTTTCGGCAAGCGCGGAGGTTGTCGTAGCACAGGTCGTGGATTCGATGACCGTCGTTCCAACGTCGTTGTCGCTGGCCGTTGGAGGCCGTTACAGGCTGGCCGCCGCAGGCAGCGACGCCAACGGACATCCCGTCCGGGACGCGCCCTTTGCCTGGTCGACCAGCGACCGGACGGTCGCAGACGTGGACGCGACCGGCCTGGTCACCGCGGTGAGCCCCGGGTCTGCGACCGTCACCGCCTCGAACGGCGAAACGAAGGCAAGCGCCCGGGTGACCGTACTGGACACGGACGAGGAAAGCAAGATCGAACGCGACGCATTGGTGGCCCTGTACGAAGCGACAAAGGGCGCGCATTGGAAGCGAAACCGCAACTGGGCATCGGATGAACCGCTGGATCGATGGGAAGGAGTGGCCCTCGACGTACAGGGCCGTGTTTCCGATCTCAATCTGAATTTCAATGGCCTGCGAGGCCCTGTGCCGGAGGAGATCGGACTGCTTCGGCACCTGCGCGGGCTCGATCTTGGCTCCAACCAGTTGACCGGCGCTTTTCCCTCCGCCATCGGCAACCTGACTTCGTTGCGGGAACTGCACCTGCACCAGAACGAATTCACTGGACCG
>JAPOOT010000342.1 GCA_026713285.1 Gemmatimonadota bacterium
CGCCGTCCTGCAGTATACTGAAGTCGTAAATGTGAGCTCATCGACCAGCGTACCCGGCAGTCTGCCCAGTCTCAGCCTGGTAACGCCGGAAGGTGTGGAAAGGGATCAGAGTCCGCTTTACCAGTTGATTTGGACGGACTATGACTTTGTAGAAACACTGGATATCAAATTGGTTTCCGGTCGTACGTTTTCGCGCGAGTTCGGCTCGGACTCCACCGCCTGTCTGATCAATGAAGCGGCCGTACGCGTCCTGGGTTGGGAAGATCCTGTCGGCAGAACCTACAGGCTTACCGGCGCTGCGGATGAAACGCCGTCTCTGAACGTCATCGGCGTCATGGAGGACTTCCACAACCAGTCGTTGCATCAACCCATCGAACCACTGATGATACTGATGACGTCGGAACCATCCGCGTTCATGGTGATTCGAATACAGGGAAGTAACGTATCGCGTGGACTGGAAGTGTTACAGGAAGAGTGGAGGCAGACCTACCCCGGCCATCCCGCCATGGATTATTCGTTTCTCGACGAGGATCTGGATCGGCTCTACCTTGCCGAGACCAGGCTGGGTTCCGTATTCATTGCCGGCGCCATACTTTCTATTCTAATCGCCTGCCTGGGACTGCTGGGACTCTCGTCCTTCATGGCCGAGCAACGGACCCGGGAGATCGGGGTACGCAAGGTCCTGGGCGCCACGATAACGAACGTGATCCTGCTGCTGTCCAGGGACTTTACCAAGCTGATTCTGCTGGCATTCGTAGTTGGCGCCCCGGCAGGTTACTACATCATGCAGACGTGGTTGGAGGATTTCCCCTACCGCGTGGAACTGGGTCTGGGCGTATTCGCATTCTCAGGCCTCGCCGCGCTGCTCATCGCATGGCTTACGGTGGGATACCAGGCCTTCAAAGCCGCGGCGTCCAATCCGGCGGACGCGCTGCATGCGGAGTGAGGATCACAACATTTCTGTTGACATCAACACTTCTGTTGTGTATCGTTCGCTATGAACGCAAACGAACTTCGTAGATGGCTCAGGAAACGAGGATGTACGTTTCACACGCATAAAGGTGGTAGTGGTCACGTAACGGTTCGTTTGGGCGGGCGTTCGACTCAGTTGCCGGTACATGGCGCGAGAAGAGAACTGGGGCGGAAACTGGTCGCCAAAATCAAGAAGGACCTGGGATTGGACTGATGCTAAAGTACCCTGTGGCACTCGAAAGAGACGATAACACCGTACAGGTCATATCGCCCGATTTTCCGGAACTCAATACGTTCGGTATGGATCGGGAGGAAGCTATAGCCCGTGCATCCGACGCGCTGGAAGAGGCGATCGCAGCCCGTATACATGACGGCCTTGATATCCCTTTCCCGTCTAAGGGTCGAGACGTTGCCGTGCTGCCTACACTCACCGCCGTCAAGGTTATGCTATACCGGGGTATGAGAGAACAGGGCATTGGCAAGGCAGAACTTGCTCGTCGTCTCGGTTGGCATTTGCCGCAGGTGGACCGGGTACTGGACGTGCAGCACAATTCCCGCATGGACCAGATGGACGCGGCCATGGGCGCTATTGGCCGAAACCTGTACGTGCGTGATTCAATCCGTTAGAATTTGGCGCTGTTGCGGACTTTGCCCTTCGGTCCGTCCGTCACGCCGCGCCTTCCGACCTAACTGCTCACCATCACCTTTTTCAACGCCGCGATGAACGCCTCGTTCTCTTCCGGAAGCCCGGCGGTGACGCGGATCCAGCCATCGATGTTCCATCGCGCCTTCGCGTTGCCCACCCGGACGTTGTGATCTTCCCGGAGCCTTCGGACCAGCTCATCCACGTCGGTTTTCATATTCATCATCACGAAACTCGACTCGCTGGGCGCGTATTCGATGCCCATTTCGTCCAGTTGCTCGTAGAAATAGCGCTTGCCCTGGATGGCCAGTTCGCGCGAACGCGTCATGTGGGTCTCGTCGTCCAGGGCGGCCGACGCCGCGTGGGTGGACAGCAGGGTGAGGGTGTTGCCCCGATGGCTATTCATCCGATCGATCATCGCGGGGTTGGCGACCGCGTAGCCGACGCGCATGCCGGCCATGCCGAACACCTTGGAAAAGGTGCGGGTCACGATCACGTTCGGGTGGTCCGCGATCAGCGATGCCGCGCCTTCCCGGTCTTCCGCCTTTTCCGCGAACTCGATATATGCCTCGTCGACGAGTACCAGGACCCGCTCGGGGATGGACGCGACAAAGGGCTTCAACTGGGACAGGGGGGTCAATTGGCCCGTGGGATTGCCCGGGGTGGTTACGACCACTACGGCGGTCCGGTCCGTTACGGCGTCGCTGAGACCGTCGAGGTCGGGTTTCATGCCTTCAAGGAGCGGTACCCGCACCGAATTGGCGTTCTGCATGTTGGCGAGTCTCGTCAGAAAACCGAAACCGGGCAGGCTTTCCACGACCTCCTGTCCCTCGCGGATGAAGGCGTGACCGATGGCGAAAAGCAGGTCGGACGACCCAGCGCCCACGGCGATCCAGGCGTCCTGCACCGGGGCGAAGGGGCTGTCCGTCCATTCCACGACGGGAACGCCGTGCCGGCGGGCGAGTTTTCCCAGGAGGTCCGGATTCTGGCCGTACCGGTTGATGCTGGTAACCAGTGACAGCACCGCCTCAACAGCCCTGGGCGAAGGCCCAAGGGCGTTTTCGTTGGCGTCGATGCGCACCAGTCCCGGGGGCACGCCCCAGCCACGGACGGAAGGTCCGCCGACCATCTGGGCAACGGCTTCAAAGCTTCCCACCGACAGGGCACCGGCGCCAACCAGGGCGCCTTTGAGGAATCCCCGGCGAGATAGCCCCGGCCTTCCCGATGGATCGTCGTTTTTAAACTTGGACATTTTCGCGCTCCTTCATCGAATACCGATCCGAAGTATATACTGGTTGATCTTATGATATAACTTCGTGTCGTAGATGGGAAGACCAATTGCGTTGACCTTGACGCTCTCGGACCTTGACGCTTCCCCGGACCTTCCGTAGATTTAAAGCAGAAATGCGCGTGGCGGCGTTACAGCAAAGGGGTACGGGGACGTCCGTAACTTGCAGGCGTTCCCTGGTTCACATGAGCGGCAGTGGCGCGGCAACCCGCGAAGTAAGTCCCCCATAAGGAGCCCTCGATCTTCGCACAGTCCCATCTTGAAACAACAGAAACCCACCACCTGCTGGACCGGCTCCTGGCCGAGCGCATCCTCATCATCGACGGCGCCATGGGCTCGGTGCTGCAGGGCCATGCCCTTGAAGAAACCGATTTCCGCGGTGAAGCGTTCAAAGACCACCCGGTTCCGCTCCGCGGCGATCTCGACCTGCTGTCGATTACCCAACCGGACCTCATCGAACAGGTCCACTGCCAGTACCTGGACGCCGGCGCGGACATCATCGAGACGAACACCTTCAACGCCACGGCCATCTCGCAGGCCGACTATGGCCTTCAGGACCGGATATACGAAATCAACGTGGCGGCCGCAAAGATCGCGAAACGGGCCGCCGCGTCCGCCATGTCCGCCGATCCGGAACGCCCCCGCTTCGTAGCCGGCGCCCTGGGACCCACCACCCGGTCGGCCTCCGTCGCCTCCGACGTCAGCGACCCGGCATTCCGGTCCGTCACCTTCGACGGCCTCGCCGGCGCTTATGGCGAGCAAGCCCGCGGA
>JAPOOT010000509.1 GCA_026713285.1 Gemmatimonadota bacterium
ACTGATCGCCAAGGTCAGTTCTGATAACGAAAAGCTCATTGAACTGATGCGAACAGTCTCTTCGAGTATAAATGGCAAATACGTACATTGGGGCAACCTGCTGTATCGAACCCGCCGAATGGGCTGGATCATGAGGAATGGTGGTTGGGACTCAAGATGGCCCGGGTCGCCTCTGCGAATCAAGTCCCGCTTCTGGTCGACGAGAACGGATCGCCGTTCAGCTACAATCTGGTCGATCCCATTCCCGAATGGCTTCACAAAATCGATCTCGGGGTGGGAGGTCGCATAGAAATGCCATCCGAGATAACGAATCCGGAGACCAGAGATCGATACTGCATTGAATCGCTCATCGAAGAGGCGATCACGTCCGGTCAGCTCGAAGGCGCGTCGACAACGCGACGGGTTGCGAAATAAATGTTCCGCAGTGGACGGCGTCCGCGTGGAAGAAGCGAAACCATGATCGTCAACAACTACTTCACGATGAAGATGATCGCCGAATTGAAGACGAAGAAGATGGCCCCGTAACTCTTGCTGCAAATTCACGAACGCGTAACGCGCGACACGCTCGATGAACCGACAGCGGCGGGTAGATTCCGCAATCCATCCGATGACATTTACGTAGGCGATCAAGAGGGACAGGTGTTCCATCGTCCTCCCCACGCCGATACGCTGAAGGACAGAATGGATGCAATGTGCGCGTTTTTCAACGGCGCGTCTGAAACCCCATTCATTCATCCTGTACTACGGTCCATCATCCTGCATTTCTTGTTGGGATACGACCACCCCTTCGTGGATGGAAACGGTCGCTGTGCCCGGGCGCTGTTCTACTGGTCCATGCTTCACCAGGGGTATTGGCTTTGCGAGTATATCTCGATCTCCCAGATATTGTTGAAAGCGCCCTCCAGGTACGGCCGGTCATTCCTGTATACCGAAACGGACGGCAACGATCTTACCTATTTCCTGCTTTACCATCTGAATGTCATTCGCAGATCAATCGACGAATTGCACAGCTTCATCCGCCGGAGAACCACACGAATGAAGGAGTTGGAATCGCAGATCACGAACCTGGACACCTTCAACCATCGCCAAAAAGACCTGCTCAGCCACGCCGTGAGGCACCCAGGGCACCGATATACGATTAACGCGCATAAGTTCTAACACGGCGTAGTCTACCAGACGGCACGCACCGACCTGTTGGACTTGCGGGACCGTAGGTTATTGAAGGTAAGAAAGTTATAAAAAATGGATCTTCACCGCACCGGAGAATGCGGAAGCGAGGCTCGCGGGGGAACCGGGTAAGCCTTAATGTGAATGGTGGGCTCGGAGACCAGCATACTCATCGTCTACCAAACGACGAACGAGTACGGATGGCTGTGGATTCCTGTTCCGGCAAACTTACAATACGTCGTTTAAGCTACTCGTTGCCACACCCCAGTATCAACTCATCCCAGTCAGGCTGTTGTTGCAACTCAAGGGCCATTAGAATCCCCCGACGGCATATGTCTCTCGCCTGATCAAGCCATACGTGGTCGTCTTTGGCCTCATTGAGTTCTCCGCCATGGACAATCCCCGAGGCGGCGGCGTAGAACTTCGTCAATACCTTTTTGATCTTCTTGCGTTCAGCCGGGCTGCGCCCTATGTGCCACGCTCCTCTGACCGCAAGCCGAAACCGCAGTTCTCCCTGGTTATCATCAATGTAAAGCGCTTCCAGAGCGATGCGAAGATCGATGAAATAGTCCGTCAGTTCCAGGTCGGGACGCATGGATCTGAACCACCGGTCGACGGCCACCCTCAATCTACGGCAGGTTCTCTTGCGAGCGTCAAGTGCGAAGTGTATTTCCCAAGCCTTGTGTAGATCCACCAGGGACAGTTTCGCTACGGATACGGGTACTATCCCTTTCCTCGGCGGTTTCGCGTAAATGGAAGGATCATCTAACCAGCCTGCGAATTGTCTGTTATCGAACACCTTTTCCATTCGCGCAATGCTGTTGCCGGATACTTTAAAAGGAACAGTGCGCTCTTCGTCATAGTCACACCAATTGAGCTTTGAGTGCACATATCTGTTGCATATGAGTGATAGTGCTTCGTAGAGTGAATACAATGAAGCGTCTCCGGGAAGGAATCGGGTGCTTGGACCTTCGGCCGTTGTTCGACTGTCCCGTACGCTGAAGAGGGCCGGACGCACTTCCGAATCGATATATAACACGGCCTTACCCAGGTAGTCCACACCCGACCTCGGTAGGTCTCTGGGTAAAGTAACCGGCAGGGCGTCCAGGGACCTCGGCAGAGGAATCACACGGACTCCGTTCTCCAGATCCAGCGGCCCTTCGACCGTGACGCCGATAAGTAAAGCAGCGGTGCGATACCGAAAGGGATCCCCCTCTTTCGACTTGATAAGCAATTCAACCGCATAGGCGGAGCCCAGAACGGCCGCATGCCATATCAATCCCTGCGCGAAGTCAGGTAGAGTGGACTCCTGCTCGTATCCCACCACACCACCATTGCCAATCGTCACAAAACCGGTTAACGGACATAACAGAGGAAAGGCGTGTCCGAGGCGGTCATTTCCGGCGTCAATAAAATCGGCCAGGACTTCGCGGAGCTCTCCGACCAATTCTTCTACCAAATGTCTGGGAGTCGAGAGGGGTGAAGCCATTGGAATAAACCGTTGGTTTTTGCTCCAGTTAGTACTTCCGAGCGTGTCACGCAGTTGTTCCGATGACAAACTGTTCACCGGAGTTGCACCGCACGTCGTCCGCTCCAGGATTTCTTCCATCAGGACTGTCAGATCTTTCATTGTCGATCTCCGTATCTATGCGAAAAAACCATGTCGACACTATGATGTTGACAATATGCACACATTATGTGATAATTGACGTATGGACATCGGCTTCGACTGGAGCACCGAAAAGAACCGGCAGCTCATCAAGCAACGTGGAATCTCGTTCGAGCGCGTTGTCGTTGCCATAGAGCAAGGCCTGGTGGACGTGCTTGAACATCCGAACCAGAATGACTACCCGGGACAGATGATCTACGCCGTGGAAATCGACAAGTACATCCACCTCGTGCCTTTCGTGACGCAGACCGACGGCACGCGCTTTCTGAAGACGATCATTCCCAGCCGGAAGGCCACGAGAGATTACAGGAGGAGGACATTGTGAGTAAGGAATTGAGCGCTGAAGAACGCGACGTGCTCGAACGATTCGAGCGGGACGAGTTACGCTCCGCCGCTGACGCCGAACGCGAGGCCGAGTTGGCCAGGCAGGCGGCTCGCAATACGTTCAACAAGACGCGGCGAGTGAATCTCCGGGTGACCGAGCGCGACTTCAATCTCGCGCATGCGCGGGCCAGGGAAGAGGGGATACCCTATCAGACGCTGCTGTCCAGCATCATCCACAAGTACCTGTCCGGCCGCCTTACAGAGAAGAAATAGGGTGACCAGGCTGCGCCTGCCTCAGCAGGGGCTGCGTCCCGCCTCAGCAGGGGCTGCGTCCCGCCTCAGCAGGAGCCCCGGAGTTGGTTCAGACCGGTTTGTAGCCGTGCTGTTTGTCGTCTCTGCCCATTCGGTACGCTTCCACATCTTGGTGACCTGACATACCTGCACTTGGCCGCGCCCATCTCCGTCTGGTCATCCCCGTTGGTACCGTGTCACCCTCGACCAGCCTAAACACTGATTCCCGTCGCGTACGAACTTGTGTCCGGCCGTTCTTTTTCGGCGATCTATATTTTACTCGTTATTACTAATTTAGTATTTTTTAGTAGTAAATCAGTTGTTTGATACACAATTACAAAAACTCAGGTGGTTAATATCGAACCGGAACACTCAAAACATGACGGCAGCTACTCAAACAGGAATCTTATCTACGGTTGCGATACTGCCTGTGAATGCTATATTGCCTCGTCGCCAAAGTAAATGCACCTGAATTATACGCATTTGAACAAATGCACTCATCGAACAGGACACGTCAGGATAAAATCACGGATGGCAAAGGCCAGTTTGATTGTTACGGCAGCGGCGTGGTGGTGCATGGCCGCGGGCACATTTCATTTCGCGGGCGCAGTTTATTCCCCTCCGACGGCCGACGCCCAGGTTACCGAGCACCGGCTCACCATTCTACATACCAATGATCTGCGGGGCGGTATCTACTCCGAGCACGGGTTCGACGATGCGGATCAGGCAGGGAACCAGGTTCCGGAAAACGAAGTGGACCGGGGCGGTCTGGCAGCACTCGTGTCGATGATCCGTGCCCATGACCGAGTCGGCGGAGACTCGATCCTGGTCTTGGACGGCGGGAACGCGATGGGCGCGACGCCCGCGTGCGACGTGGACGGTTGCCGCACGTTGTTTCAACTTATGGATATGGCGGAATACGACGCCATGGCGGTGGGCGGACACGAGTTCACCTACGGGCTCGACACGCTCGTATCCCGCGCAGGCCAGGCGAATTTCCGCGTGCTGGGCGCCAACCTGGGACTTGGTGACACGGTCCATGAGACCATCGCACCGTTCCTGCTGACAGAAAGGAGCGGATTGCGGATCGCCGTCATGGGGCTCGTCTCGTCCCGGATGGCCGACGACCTTTCATCGGTGGACCCCGCGGGCCTTGAAATCCACGACCCGCGCGAGACGCTCGAATCACTCCTGAACGGGCCCGCGGGCCTCGCCGACGTGCGAATCGCGCTCGTCAACATGAAGTTGGACGAGGCGAGGGACCTCGCGCTGGCCTTTCCCCAGGTACAGTTGTTCATCGCGGGAGGCACGACGGATGGTCCCGAACCGCGCCCGGCGGAGCACGTGGTCCGGTTCGTCGATGGTCGATACCTGGTTACCACGCCGGGACGGGGCACCCATCTGGGCAGACTCCAAATCACTTTCCGTCGGGAAGGCGACAAGACGGCCATTTCAAAGCTGAGCCCCGTCCTGGTACCTGCCGGTTCGTCCCTGCTTTCAACCCTCGCGAATGCGCCTGTTTCGTCCGCTCCATCCGGACCCGCGGTATCGGTTCCTTCGCCTGCGTCGGCGCCCGCGCCGATGAATCCCACAGTTACGGTTCCTTCGCCCGCGTCGGCGCCCGCGCCGATAAATCCCACAGTTACGGATTCTGCGCCCGCGCCGATGGATCCCGCGGTATCGGCTGTCGTCGCCGAGCTAAGGGAAACCGTGCGGAAGGTATATGACGTCCGGATCGGCCGGACCCGGGAACCCATCGAGGATACCGGGTCCTGGATCGCCGACATGGCGCGCACGAAATTGGCGGCCGACGTCGCCGCGATCGACCGGCACGCCCTGCGGCCGATACGTCTGGACGGGGAGGTCCGATTGCGAACGGTCGCGCGGCTGGTACGCGACAACGACGTGCTCGTTCGCGTTTCCGCGTCGGGGCGGCAGTTGCGGGCATGGGCCGGCAGGTTGCCGGGGGAGCACGACGTGGTCTTCGCGGGGTACGATG
>JAPOOT010000276.1 GCA_026713285.1 Gemmatimonadota bacterium
CCTCGAATTTGTGGGTGTCCGTGGCCAGGCCGAAGAGATTGGTCACGCCGTACAGGCACAGGCCGGCCCGGAAAACACCGGGATGATGGGCAAGCACGTTCAGTACGGTAAACCCGCCCGCGCTGCCGCCCTTGATGACCATGCGCTCCGGATCGGCGAGTTCCCTATCCACGAGGGCGTGCGCGCCGCTGACGGCATCCTCCGTATCGTAATCCCCCCAGTGTTCGCGCAGCGCGGTCATGTATGAACGGCCATATCCCGTGCTGCCTCGGTAGTTTACGTAAAGGCAGGCGTAACCGCGGTTGGTGAAAAAGGGGATCTCGGCAGCGTAGTCGGCCCTGGACTGGCCCGTCGGCCCTCCGTGAATGCTGACGACGACCGGCGGTTTGCCCGAACCGGTGAACCGGCTGCTGGCGGGCGGATAGTAGAGACCGTGCACCTCGCTGCCACCCGGACTCGTCCAGGTAATAGGTTCGGGAATGGACAGGTCCGCTGCGGGGATCATCTCCGACTGGCTGCGGCGATGTGCGGTATGGTCGTTTTCATCCAGGGTCACCACGCGCTCGGGGACGGCGGACGACGAGGCGATACACGCCAGGGCGTTCCGCGCGGGCGAAACGGAGAGCTGCATCATCCAGGTATATACAGGGGTCTCAAGTTGCGTTCTTCGGCCTGAGGCCAGGGAGACCTTCCACAACGACGCGAATCCCCGTTCATGGCTGCGGAAGTACAGGGTATCGCTGTCCGTTCCCCAGCCGTAGACGCGTACGCCCTGTACCCAGGCGGGATCGGCCAGGGTGGTTCCCGCCACAGGCGCTCTCCGTT
Source organism: Gemmatimonadota bacterium (assembly GCA_026713285.1). Taxonomy (GTDB): domain Bacteria; phylum JAAXHH01; class JAAXHH01; order JAAXHH01; family JAAXHH01; genus JAAXHH01. The sequence continues at coordinate 826 of JAPOOT010000276.1, forward strand.
CCCCCGTTTCCAGATCCAGCACGACCAGGCTGTCCCATTCTCCTTCCGTAATGATGTAGGACAAATACCTCCCATCCGGAGAATAGGCGGGTTGAAAGACCGGCGTGTCCGTGTCTCCCGCGATCAGGCGCTCGTCTGCCAGGTTTCGACGATCGGTATCGAGCCGGGCGGTCTTCAGTCTCGTCCCGTCCCAGGGCATTTGCGGCTGATCCCATTCGATCCACGCGATCCGTTCGCAGTCCGGGTGCCAGACAGGCTGCATGTAGAAGTCGGCGCCGCGGACTAGGTTGACCGGCCAGCCGCTACCCTTGCTGTCGACCAGGGCGACGACGTCGACGGATTCGCAGGTATGGACGTAGATTACCCACTTTCCATCCCGCGACACGGCCGGAGATGCGGCCGCGCCGAAAGCGGGCGTAATCGAATCGGCCGAACCCGGGGCGAGGGACTGGCGGTACAGCCTGCCGTCCTTTTCGGCGAAAACGACGAAATCGTCCGCCACGGTGAAATCACCGCCCCCGTATCCGACGCCGCCCCGGACCGGATGCCCGTCCGTCAGGTCGTGAGGCGCCTCGCTGCCCTTCCGGCAAACGAGCACGCCGGTATCCGAACGCTGTTCCATCCAGACCAGGCCGGATCCGTCGCCGATCCACTGCACATCGTAGAGCGGCGTTCGGGCCCCCATGGTCTTTGCCGTGATGGCGCTCTTCCAGTAACCGTATGCGACGGGAATTCTATTCATGGCGAATCCGGATTCAACCTGTGTGTATGAATCGGCCGGGACCGTGTTTAGCGCTTGTCTTGACAGACTTCAAATTCTTTCTTGAATATACCGGCGGGCGGTACGAAAGCAACCGTTTATGCGCCGTCCATTCGTCCCGTTTTACTATCGAATTACGCCGTTCCGTTCCCAGCCCGCGGTCCACCCATGCGCCTGTCCGAATACCTTTTTCAAACGCACCGCGAGCCTCCGGGCGAAGCGGAACTGGTCAGCCATCAACTCCTGCTGCGCGCCGGTCTCGTCCGGCAGGTGGCATCCGGAATCTTCGCCTACCTCCCCCTCGGCCAGCGGGTCAAACACCGTATCGAGCGCATCGTCCGTGAAGAGATGGACGCCATCGGCGGGCAGGAGGTGACGCTCCCCGTGGTGCAACCCGCGGAACTGTGGCGCGAAAGCGGACGCTGGGACCGGATCGGCAGCGAAATGGCGCGGCTGAAGGACCGGAACGGCCGCGACCTTTGCCTCGCCATGACGCACGAGGAACTGGTTACGTCGCTGGTCCGCGACGTGATTCGAAGCTACCGGCAGTTGCCGTGCCTGCTGTACCAGGTTCAGACGAAGTTCAGGGACGAACCTCGTCCACGGGGTGGACTGATCCGCGTGCGGGAGTACACGATGAAGGACGGGTACTCGTTTCACGTGGACGCCGAAGATCTGGACCAATGGTACGAGAAGGTATACCAGGCTTACACCAACATATTTCAGCGTTGCGGTCTCGACGCGGTGGCCGTGCGAAGCGACCCGGGCATGATGGGCGGATCGGACGCCCACGAGTTTATCGAATTGTCGCCGTC
>JAPOOT010000511.1 GCA_026713285.1 Gemmatimonadota bacterium
CCTTCGCAGGTTTCGCCCTCCGCGATCGTGGTTTCACATCCCGGTCGACCGCGGGATATCTGCACCTCGTCATCTTTCTTCTGGGCGATTTTCAGCCGCTCGTCCCTTTCGAGTGTTCCAGTCTCGACACCATTCAGTCCGTAAGCGTAGCCAAGGAAGGATCCGGAGAAGGGGGCGGGAACATTCAGGGCGAGGTCTTCGATTTCCACTTCCCGCGGATTGCAGGTGAAGACGTGGGTCTGCAGAATCCGGACAAAGGCGTGGCCTGCAAAGGCGTGAATCCGCGTGATGCAACGCACCGGCCTGTACCCGGCGTAATGATGCATGGGGATGTCGGCTTCCAGGGCGCTCTCCATCCGGATGACGGCGCACAATGGGCCCTGTTCCTCGACCGTCACCTTGTAGGAATCACCGGCCAGGGATGCCCTGCAAAGGCCGCCCGGACCGTACAGCCGTCGTTTCAGACTCCCGTCAGAGGCGCCTTCGCTGATCCGTGCCCAGGCGTCGCCATCCTGGTTGGGGATCGGGTTCGACCGGTTGGGCGTTTCATCCGGGGCGTGGCCGAGTGACACAGAATGGAAGAGTCCATATTGATGGCGGCTTATCCTGAAACGCAACGCGCCCGTGTCCACGTGGAGGTCCCGGTCTGTTTCTGTGATCCGCACGGAACTGGCGGGCGGCGGCGCTGGAAGGTCGCCCGTACCCCCGGCCGCTTCATCGGTCAGGGTATATACCGCCCTGCCCGATGGGTCGGCATCCGCCTGGAAATCCACGAGCACCCACTTCACCGATCCGTCTGGCCATCGGCCGAGCACCCGGAACTGGGCGGGAACCCGGCTACCGCCTGGATGCACGACGTGCAGTCCATCCGTAGCGAGGAGCGCGCCTTCGGGTATGGGGACGCCCCGGGTCACGGGCCAGCGCATCGGGTTCCGCGCGGTATCATGGGAGAACTCGAGGGGGATCGAGATCATGATCTTTCCAGTATAGTACGGCCGTTGTGCAGCGCTTGATCCGCCCCGCCCGAGCCGGTATATTCCTCCGCGCAGCTACAGGCGTGTTTCCACCCGATGCGCATGTCGGTGAGTTCGGACCTTCACCGATTTTGAAACAGAACGATTCTGGGTGGATGCTGTAGATACTAAATCCGGATATCCGGGAATATAAATCAAGGAGAACACCATGTCAGGCCCCGTCGAGAGGTCAGGCCCCGTCACGCTGAAGTCCATCACAATCAAAGGAAAGACGCCCGGACCGAAACTGCTCCTACTCGGAGGCGTCCACGGCGACGAATTCGAGTCCATGTGGGCCATCCGGCGCCTGAAAGAAGCACTGGACCCCGGTGATCTGCGGGGAAGCGTCACCCTGGTACCCGTCGTCAACGAGGCGGCGTACTGGCGTGGCCAGCGGACGGCAGAGGACGGCCTGGACTTGGCAAGGACCTGCCCGGGCCGGGAGGACGGCACCATCACCGAGCGGGTGGCCCACGCGGTAAGCGCAATGATCCGCGAGGCGGACTACCTGATTGATCTGCACAGCGGTGGGCTCATATCGAGGTTCTACCCGACGGTCGGGTACATGCTGCATCCCGATGCCGGGGTCCTTGAGACCCAGCGCGAGATGGCCCGGGCCTTCAACATGCCGATCGTCTGGGGTACGTACGCGGGC
>JAPOOT010000352.1 GCA_026713285.1 Gemmatimonadota bacterium
ATTTCTTCGGCGGCTTCGCTGGCGGCTGCTTCCGGAGCGCCCGCGGCTACGAGTGCGGCGTAGGTCTTGGAAAGCATGATGGGCATGATATGATCTATTGATTGTGCGTTCTTACCATCTGTAAACGAAATGTGTGGCACGAATATAACATTCGTTGCTTCTCATTTAAGCCCCCAATAAAGGGATTCCCCTCGGCAAATTCCTTTATCATGGTTTCCAACAGTTTCTTCGAGACCCTGGTTTTAAAGACCTTTTCTACCCGTCTTTTAAATTTCGCCGTCATTTCAAATGCTTCAGGGAGAGGAAATGGACAGTTCACTTACTCTCCATTCAACACTTTTCTAAAACCACTTATATCGTTGAATCGTCCACCGACCACCGGAGACAACGGACTGTCGCGTTCACTGATGCGCCGCCTTGCCTCTTGAATCCTCTCGACAGCCTTCAATACATCAGCCTCAAACCTTTGTTGGGACATATCTGATTCTGTTGGAGGATGAAGGGCTTCGATCATCAAGACCAGACCGTTTTCCATTTTCTCAAGCGCGTCGTACATCGTATCGTCTGGATCAACCTCTTTATCCGGAGGAGTCCTTTCGATTTTCATCTCCAACTTGTATAAGAGAAAATCGACAACTTCGGGAAGCATATGTCCTGCAAACTCATTAACCGTATCGGCGGTGGTATCAACACGAGTTTCGTCCCGGACCTTATACAGGTCTCTATCCATTTCAACAACCAATGGGCCTACGAACGTTAAGAGGCCGTTAGGTGTCATCATATCGTAATATGGAATCAAACGCGGTGCGTACCAGAGCGCTCTCAGGATTTTCCGCAGTCTAAGGAAGGACATTTTCATCTCGCGATTAGGAATATTGCAATGGGGTTGGCGGCTTGATGTAACAGGCGTCCCGTCATGGATTCCGTAAAATGACCCGACGCATGTTTCGCCTCCCGCATAAGCTATCCGTCAGTCGTCGTTTCGGCTGTTGTATTCAGCAGGCCGCCTGGCATGGGCGACTGCATGAATCCCAACATACTCAAACAACCCTCAATGCAGGTCAAAAGTCAACATTATCTTGTTAACATGGTGTCAACACTCGCGTAAACGACGTCCCCCATTTGATCGGTTGCTCGTCGAATAAAAGTCCCATTTCATTACTCCCCGTTTGAGGCCGTGTAATGAGGCATGCAGACGATCATCCTCACCCTACTCCCCGCCCCGCCGTTCCTGCTCGAACTTCACGTCCGGGTGGGCGATGAGGTTGATCCGGAAGTAGATCCCCTTGTTGATGCCGTTCGGCACCCACCTGAAGGTGAACTCCCAGCAGTGGAGCGGCCTGTACAGATCCAGGCTGTGGGAGACGATTTCCTTGCGCCGGTAGTCGTAGTTGATCGAGTGCTGGACGCGCCAATTGTCGGTCACGCGATTGGACAGCCGGAGCGGGTTGGTGATGTCGCTCAGGGCGAAGCGGTTCGTGGCCCGGATCTCGTGACTGCTGGTGCTGAATCCCTCCTCGTCATCGGGATTGCTGCGCCGGATGGAGTAACGGTGGGAGAGCCGCACCGTCCAGGGGCCCTTCACCTGGGAGAAGCGCTGGTTGAACCGGTCGTCGCCGTATCCGCCGTACCCGCCGAAGTCGTTGCCGAGTCCTCCGCCGGAAAACCCTCCGCCGGAGAAACTGTCGCCAAAGTCCTGGCCGTCCCCGAAGCCCTGGCCGCGTTCGTCCCTGCGCGGCCCCACGAGGTTGAAAGACGTATTCAGCGTCATGCGCTCCAGCCACGGCCGGCGGAACGCGTCGGTCTCCGGATCGTAGAAATCATGGCTCAACGACAGGTCTACGTTGAACCGGCGGCTCGGGATGCGCACGGTGGTCGCAAGGTTCGAGAACTTGTTCGTTTCGGCGCGCAGGTTGTAAGTGGCCGAGGATTTGACGTACACCAGCTTGTTGTACTTCTTCTCGCGGCCGTCGTGTTCGGTCTTGGCCTGCAGGATGTTGTTCACGGAGAAGCGCAGTTGCTTCCTGACGGAGCTCCCTCCGGACTGGGTGAAGGAGACGTTGGGCGTGACCACGTGGCGTATCGCGGTCAGCCGGCCGATCTTCGGCTCGAAGAGGCCGTACAGCGTCGTGGTGGCCGACATGCCCACCGAATGGTTTTCCGTCGTTTCGATATTCCCGTCGGACTCTTCGCCTATTTCCTGCTCCCAGGTCCGGGTGTACCGGGCCTGCGGGCGCAACTTCAGCCAGTCCCCGATCTTCTGCGGCGCGCTCAGGTTGAAGGTGTTGGAAAAGGTCCTCTCGGTGTCGTGCCGGTAGAGGTACCGGGTATCCGGACCGGTATAGGTCGTATCCCTGCCGGTCCGCACGTTGTTCCTGCGATTCCGCAGCGTGTTGTTGAAACCGAACAGGAAGGCGTGGTACCAGCGTTCCCTGATCTCGGTGCGGGGCCGGCTGAAGTCGGGCATGCTGCCCCGCCGGGTCTGCCTCTTGGGCGGCTGGATGATCGGCCGCGTCGCGAACCGGAACCGGAGCGTGGTGGTCGGCCGGCTCGGCCTGCCGGTCCTGCTGGTCGAGGACGTGCTCAGGTTGAGGCTGTTCCGGCCGAACTTCTTGTCCACCGCGAAGCTGGAACGCGTCGAGGACCGCAGGAGCCCGGGGTCCGTCCCCCGCGTCGTCGAATGCAGATACTGCAGCGACTGGGCGAAGTTGCCCTGTCCGCGTACGGTCAGGCCGGGGAGCAGTTCCTGCCGGTGCCGGGCGGCCACGTCCCAGCCGGTCGTCTTCCCGTTGAAATCGGTCCGCCAGGAGCCGCTCGCCGAGCCCCTGAGCCGGCGGTCCTGCCGGTACTGGAACCGCTGTCTCAGCAGGAACCCGGTCTTGGCCTCGACGTCCCCGGTGACTTTCAGGTCGAAATACTCGCTCGGCGCCCAGTAGTAGCCCAAGTTGCGCAGGTACCGGCCTTCCTCCACGCCGCTGCCGTAGTTCGGCACCGTAAGCCCGGACTGCCGGCCCGTCTTCACCGAGAAGACGTAAACGGGGAGATAGATCACCGGTATGCCCAGAATGTAGCCCGTCACGTTCCGGACGACCGCCTTGTCCTCGGGGACGATCTTCGCCTGATTGATCCGGAGGTAGTAGTGCAGGTGGTTCGGATTGTCGCAGGTGGTGTAGGTCCCTTCTTCTATTTCGTAGGTCCGGTCGGCGTTGAGCCGCATGACGTCGCCGTTGAAGAACCCTTGATCGTAGCGGATGCGGCCCTTCCATATCTGCCCCTCGCCCGTCTTCATGTCGTACTGCATGCGCTCCCCGACCACGATGTTGTCGGCGTCCTGCAACCTGGGGTAGGTATTGGTTTCCGGATCGATGTCCGGCGTAGGCGGCAGGAAGTCCGCGGTCAGCAGCTCGGTATAGGTGTGGAATCTAAGCCGGCCGGCCGTCAGCTCGACGTCGCCGTACTGCAGCTCGGCGCTTCCGGCCAGCACGAGCGTGCTGTCCCCGAACACGTACTCGATGCGGTCCGCGTTGTATTCGATCTCCGGCAGGTCGGTCGTATCGGCCTCGGCGCCCGCCGTGCCCGCTCCCGAGGAAGGGAACTGCGCGAAGGACGCCCCGGGGAGGATGAGCAGCAGCAGACCGAACAGCAGGCAGACCGGCAGAAACCGTTCTGCAGCGGCCGTCATGCATCTATCTTTACTTTTTTGATAATTGATATTAATGATATTCCTCTGTTATTCAGAATTGACTTGTATATACGTACAGATTATGTATTATAGTCTGCATGGTTCCTTTGGTTCCTTAAATAATCTAAGGACTGCGGGAATCCGGCGAAAGCGTTTCGTCTCCTGGTTTCGTAAAGAAAATGGGTTGACATCCGGAATGGCCATCACTATACTGGCAATTAGTACGGTCACTTGGAGTTATGGTTGCGGCAGGGAAGAAATGCATTGTGATACGATGCGGTAATAATATTCATTTTTTCCTTGCATTA
>JAPOOT010000491.1 GCA_026713285.1 Gemmatimonadota bacterium
CCGATGAACATCCAGCCGAATCTGCGCCGGGTATCGACTTCGGTGCGTGCGGTATTCACTTCCTTTTGTATGCGCGGATAGATTTGTTCGAGCGAATCGACGACGGCGGTCATTTTATCGAGAACAAATACATGAGAGGCCTGCTGGATGTATGCATCCCGCGCCAGGGACGCCTGGGCCAGGATCAGGTCGACCGGTACGCCCGCCGAACGGATCTCCTCCGCCGCCCGCCGGAATTCGTTGACGGGTTCAAGGCCCCGGTCGGTAAGGGCGATGAAGTCGTCCATGATTTCCTGTTCGTGACAGTCTTCGCAGTTATCGGGTATGGATATCAGCGAGGCCCGTGGGAAGACGACTTCATGGTTCTCGTGACAGTCGACGCAGTTGGGCCAGAAGTCACCCTCCAGGCCATGAGGACTCGGCACGTAATTTTCCATCTGGACCTGGTGGCACTCGCCGCACAGTTCATGAACGACATAGGGGTCGGGCAGGCCCACGAAATCTCTTTCGACGTCGTGGGCTTCGTCCTCCACCATGGTGGAGGGGTTCCCTCCGTGGCAGTCCTGGCAGGCGATGTCCGCGGGGCGGTGCGCGCTCCGCTGCCATTCGGCCACAGGCAGGCTCATGTCCTCATCGTCCAGGTCGGCGTGACAACTGACGCAGGTGTTCGTCGTCGCGGCCAGTTGCGCCTCTACGGAACCGGAAGGCGTCCAGACGAGTAACAGCAGCGGCAGCAGGATGACGGCCGATCGCGCAGTGAATTCCGCCGTCCGGGCCGGCAGGGCATTCCACGCGCCGGCACCGGGTAGATACCCGGCGTGAGTCAACTCGCTCATTCGGTCCCCCCGTCGCCCGTGTCCGGTCCGGCCGCCGGTTCCTCGATCGTCGCGATGGCATGGGGCCAGCCATAGATATCGAAATGATACCTCGTGCCCATAATGGTCATTTCCGTTTCGGAAATCTTCCCAAGCAGCGCGAGAACGATGTTCAGTACGATGAACATGATGCCGAGAGATGTGGCGACCGGGCGGCGGGACGGTCTGCGGGCGGGCGTCCTGTCCCAGAAGGGCAGCAGGCAGATGGCCAGGACGACCAGACCGGATCCGATGATGCCGATGGTTTTCGGGAGGTATTTCAATGCCTGGTACGAGGAGAGAAAATACCATTCAGGCCTGACCCCGACGGGCGTGTTGAAGGGATCGGCCTTTTCGTGCAGCGGCAGGGGGTAGTAGATGATCATGAATATCATCGATGCAAGCACGAGCAATACCACGATGGCTTCTTTCATCACGTGCTGGGGGTAGAAAGGCTTGCCGCCGGCTTTCTTCAATTCTTCCGGCGTCTTCTCCGGCACGTCGGTGCCCTCCAGGGGCGAAATGCCCTTGTACCGGATGAGGACCAGGTGTACGGCTACCAGTCCGATGAATACCCAGGGCAGCAGAACCACGTGTGCCATGAAGAATCGGGTGAGCGTCACGTCGGAGATGATCTCGCCGCCCCGCAAAAGGATCAGGAGATACTCCCCGATGACCGGGGTCGCGGCGGCAATCTCCGTACCCACGGTGGTGCCCCAGTAGGACAACTGGTCCCAGGGAAGGAGATAACCCGTAAAACCGAAGGCCAGGGTCACGGCCAGCAGGGCGAATCCGAAGAGCCAGGTAAGCTCCCTGGGCTTCTTGTATCCACCGTAGAAGAAAACACGGACCGAGTGCAGCAGCAGGAAGGCGATCATGAAGTTGGCGCCGTAGGAATGCACCTGTCGCATGAGCCAGCCGAAGCGGACTTGCTCCATGATGTATCTGACGCTTTCGTAGGCCGTATCGGCGGAGGCCTCGTAATAGATCATCAGGAAGACGCCCGAGACGGCCTGGGAAAGGAAGAAGGCGAGGGTGACCGTCCCGAAGGAAAAAAGCCAGTTGAGATGGCGGGGCACGGGCTTGGTCAACTGGCGGTGGCAGAAATCGATGACGATTGATATTTCCACGCGGTCGTCGAGCCAGTGGTACAACGCGTTGGACAGGCGTCTTATCATGGTGACAGGTATGTGCTCCGCGTAGAAAGAACTTCCCGTGTACGGTTACACCCCGATGATGATCTTGTCGTCGCTGACGGACAGTTCGACCGCGGTCAGGGGACCGGGAATAGGCCCGCCCTGGACGCTGCCGTCCGTGCCGAACTTGCCGCCGTGACAGGGACAGATCAGGCTTTGCGTTCCGCCCTCCCACTTGACGACGCAACCCAGGTGGGGGCATACGGCGTTGTAGGCGATGTAACCATCGGACGTGTTGACCACGATGGTCGGCCGGCCCCGGTAGATCACCGTCCTGGACGTGCCCGGGGGAAGGGAGGCCTTGTCGATTTCGACCCGGTTGGCGCCCTCGGCTTCGGGGGGCGGTTCGATGTACCGGATGAGCGGATAGACGGCCATCAGAAAACCGACACCGCCCAGTGCGCCGAGGCATTTACGCAGGAATCGGCGGCGGCGAACAGGGTCGGGCCGCGTCTTGCCGGGCGACTTTCGTGGTTTCCCCGGGGGTACGTCGGTACCGGGTGGTTTCGGTGTGGAGGACATATGCGATAACCCGTTCTTTCATAGATTCCGGTCATGGACAGATTAATGGGAGACGGCCGGATTGTCAACCTCTTTCGGGGGTTCCGCCGCGCGTACCTGTACGTCGGCTTGGCCGTACGCGCGCGCCTTAAATCGGCTTGACACACCGGGAGAAAAAGGCGTACCTATTCAGGACCATGACCGCTTCATACTACAGGACGGTCCTGTCGCTCCTGGCCGCGGCAACCCTGTCGCATCTCCCCGGATGCGCCGCTTCTTCGCTCTCCGTCCGGTTCGACGTTTACCGGTCGCCCCTGCTCGGTCTCCCCGGCGGAGAAGGGACGATTGCCCTCCTGGGTTTCAACGGTACCGATCTGGCCCTCAACAATCTGGCCGGGTTCCTGTTCGCCCGTGCCCTCGTGTCGGATTCCACGCTGTCGGCCATTGAAATGAGACCGGTGCTTCGGACGCTGTCACGCCATCCTCACGAGGCCGGACAGGTCTCCGATTCTCTCGCGCTGCTCGTCGGAAGGGAAATCAACGCCGACATCACACTCGTCGGCGATCTAGAAAGGACCTACACGGAAGAATACGGGGAGGTCAAAGTCTTTCGGGAGGAGGAGGCCATCGGGGTGGGACCGGGCCGAAGCGATGTCCGGTTTCTCAACAAGTCCTACATCCTGCCGCATATCGATCAGACGGCGGTCATGACGGTTACGCTCAGGGCCTACAAGGTCGAATCGAACGAACTGATCGGCCGTTATTCCATTACGGAATCCGAATCCTACCGCACGGTGCTGCCCGAACCCGTCGAAGCGCCGCCGGAGGGGGCGGTCTCCGTCGAGATCGTCTCACCGGTGCTGGCCGAGGTCCTGTCCAGGCGCATCGTGGACCGCCTGATGGCGGCCCTGGTCCCGGAACAGGTCCAGGTGACGCGACGTCTGGTACTTGCAGGTGACCGCCAGGCAGTCTCGGCGGCAAGAGAAGGGCACTGGTCCCGGGCGGTGGCGATTTGGGAAGGCGTCGTGGACTCGGACCCGTACGACGCGGCGGCCTGGAACAACCTGGCAGTCGCGTATGAACGGTCAGGCCGGCTGTCGGATGCCGCGGATGCCTATCGGAGCGCCCTCTCGTCCAGTCCGGGCGACCGGACGATCCAGTTCAACATCCGGGCATTCGGGCCCTCCGCGGCGCGCTAATCGATGTGGACCATCCGGTTTCCCGCGGCCGATGCGTAGACGCCATCCAGGATCTGCATGATTTCGACGCCCTGCTCGCCCGTCGACATGGGCGTGCGGCCGGCCTGGATGCAGTCCACGAAATGGGCGATCTCGGCGGCGACGCATTCCGACCATTCCCGCGGAGCGTAGGCGGGCGTGATATCCACCTGCTCGCCGTGCAAGTCGGTATAGACGGTCAGGTCGTTCCCGGTGATCTCGGCGCCGCCCCGGGTACCCATCAGCTTGACATACGATCCCTCGGAGGGCACGTGGGAGGCCCAGCTCGTCTCCGCGACGAGCGTGGCGTCGCCCTCGAACCGGATGAAGGCGGCAGCGAGGTCTTCCACGTCGAAAACGCCTTCCACCGAGTCGCTGAGCCGGGAATAGGTGGCGCCCACCACGGAAACGGGCCGGGGGTTGCCCATCAGCCAGCGCGTGAGATCGATCATGTGGACGCCGAGATCGATCAGCGGACCGCCGCCGGCCTGGGACTTGCGGGTAAACCAGGTCCCGGGTCCCGGAATGCCGCTCCGCCTCAACCAGCCGGTCCTGGCATAGTAGATCTCGCCCA
>JAPOOT010000415.1 GCA_026713285.1 Gemmatimonadota bacterium
GCGTGCTATCGATCGGTCGCTGGCCTTGCGCGCACCTTGCCTGGTCGTCACTTTCGATCCGCATCCGCAACTGGTCGTCGGCAGAAAGCCGTCTATGCCGATACTGACGCCGACGGACCAGAAACTGGAGTTACTGTCGAAATATGAGATCGATGCGGTGCTTGTTATTCCCTTCACGGGTGGGTTTGCCCGGATCGAACCGGAATCGTTCGTCAAAACGACGTACGTCGACGCGCTGGATATCAGGGAGATCATCGTAGGTTACAGCCATAATTTCGGTAGACACGGACGGGGAGACCGGTTGTTGCTGCAGCGGCTTAGCGCGCAATACGGTTTTGGAATCCAGGTCGTAATGCCTATACAGATGGAAGGGAGCCCGGTAAACAGCAGCCACATCCGAGCCGTCCTTTCCGCGGGAGAAATCAAAGACGCCGAACTTCTGCTCGGCCACCCTTACGCGATCACGGGCAACGTGGTACGAGGCGACGGACGGGGAAGCACGTTGCGGTTTCCCACCGCTAACCTGGAATCACACGATCCGGACGCACTGATTCCTAAACGGGGGGTTTACGCGGTACGGGTCGGCCTGGGCGAAAGGATGCTCAACGGCGTGATGAACATCGGCGTACGGCCCACGTTCGGCCAGGACGTCGAACACTGCGAGGTACATATACTGGATTTTGAAGGGGACCTCTATAACCAGTCCATCCGGGTGGAATTCGTCGAGCGTATCCGGGACGAGAAAAGGTTCGCGACCGTCGAAGCGCTCAAAGACCAGATTTCAAAGGACGTATATACGACGTACAACATGTTGAAAGCGTGATCGAAGCAGGCGGTACCCCTTCGGTACCCGCCGGAATCCCGGTCACAGTCAATTCATTTAAGGAGATCGTTTAGTGAGCATAGAGAAAGAACAGAAAGAGCAGATCCTGGGCGAATTCGGCCGGCACGAGAAGGATACCGGGTCTTCCGAAGCGCAAATCGCCCTTATGTCCGCAAGGATTACCGAACTGACGGAACATTTCAAGGTCCATAAGAAGGACCATCATTCGTTGCGAGGACTACTCAAAATCGTAGGCCGCCGCCGCCGTTTGCTTTCGTACCTGCGCAGGCACGACATCGAACGGTATCGTACATTGATCAAGTCACTGGGAATACGCGGATAGGCGGCCCGGTTAAGGACGGCAAAGGCGCCGTCCGTATAAGCTTCAAGGAGAAAAACCCGTATTATGGCACATCGTGTAGAGTTAGAACTGGCTGGAAGAACGCTGTCTCTCGAAACCGGCAAGGTCGCCAAGCAGGCGGATTCGTCGGTCTGGGTTCAGTATGGGGAGAGCGTCATTCTCGCCAATGTCGTATCAGAGTACAAGTATGTGGAAGGCAGAGATTACCTTCCGTTGATGGTTGATTATCGTGAACGGATGTACGCGGCGGGACGCATTCCCGGCGCAAGGCTTCGGAGAGAAGGGCCTCCGTCAGAAAAGGAAATCCTGAGCGGGCGCCAGGTCGATCACGCCATACGGCCTTTGTTCCCCAAGGACTATTTCTACGAGACGCAGGTATCCATCCTCGTGCTTTCCACGGACATGGAAAACGACCATGACGTACTGGGCGTAATCGGCGCAGCCGCTGCCCTGCAAATCTCGGACATTCCCTTCAAGGCGCCGCTGGCCGCTGTCCGCATGGGGCGCGTGGATGGCGAGTTCGTCGTCAATCCGACGTATAGCGACCTGGAAGAGAGCGACCTGGATTTCGTGGTGACCGGCACGCCGGATCACATCATGTCGCTCGAAGGCAGCGCGCACGAGATCTCGGAAGAAGACCTGACAGACGCGATTTTGCTCTGTCATGAGAACATCAAGGCGATCATCGGAAAAATCGAGGAACTGCGCCAGATGACCGGCGCGCCCGAACGGCGGTCGTACGATTCGCCCAAGACGGATTCCGTGCTCGCCGACAAAGTGCGCGAGATCGCCCTGCCTCTGGTACAAGAGGGCAACCGGACCCGGGAGAAGCAGGCCCGGGGCGACTGTTTCAGCCGGGCCGCCGACCTTGCGGTCGAGCAACTGGCGGAGGAGTACCCGGACAACGCGAATATCATCCGGGACCTGGTGCGGGACGTACAAAGCGCCGATATGCACGACATGATCAAGAACGAAGGCGTGCGTGTCGACGGACGGGGCATGGACGATATACGTCCCATCTGGTCGGAAGTCGGGGTGTTGCCCCGGACCCACGGTTCGGCGCTCTTCACCCGGGGTGAAACACAAAGCCTGACCGTGACGACACTGGGATCCAAGATGGACGAGATGAAGCAGGACGATCTCGAAGGCGATTCCCTCAAGTCCTTCATGCTGCATTACAATTTCCCGGCGTTCAGCGTCGGTGA
>JAPOOT010000438.1 GCA_026713285.1 Gemmatimonadota bacterium
GGTTGAGCTATCGCGAGGCCCATCTGCTCATGGAAACGGTTGCCGACACCGGACTGCTGCGCGCCCTGGACCTGGTCGAACTGAATCCGATCCTCGACGTGCGCAATGCCACGGCCGAATTGGGCGTGGAACTCCTGCTTTCGGCCCTCGGCCACGGAATCCTGTGACCGGCCTCCGCACTCAAGGCCTCAAATCGGCCACTTTACCTGACCGATCAATCGGACTATGAGGTCCTGTCGCCGGCGACAACCCGGGCGACCACGCTACGGGCATGCACTCACGCCCGATCACGCCCGCGTTACCGCCCCTCTTGCCGCTGAAGATACGAGCCGGGCGTACTTGGTCATGACGCCGTCGCCGAAAACGGATGGCCGCTCGGTCCATTCGGCAAGGCGTTCGGCTATGGCCTCGTCAGACAACTCCACATCGAGGCGGCGGGACTCGACGTCGAAGACCACGGTGTCCCCGTCGCGCAGCGCGGCGATGGGACCGCGCACCGCGGCTTCGGGCGCTACGTGGCCTACCATGAAACCGTGGGTCGCGCCTGAGAACCTGCCATCGGTCATAAGCGCCACCGATTCGCCAAGGCCCCGGCCGACCAGGGCGCCGGTGACGGCCAGCATTTCCCGCATGCCCGGTCCGCCCTTCGGACCCTCGTAACGAATGACCACCACGTCATTGGGCTGTATCCCCCCGTTCATGACCTCCTCCATCGCGTCTTCTTCGCAGTCGAAGACCCGCGCGGGTCCGCGGTGATGGGTCTTTTCGTGCCCAGCGACCTTCAGGACGCAGCCTTCGGGGGCCAGGTTGCCCTTCAATATCACGTAACCGCCGGTGGGTTTCAGCGGTTCTTCGAGTTCGCGGACGACTACCTGTCCGGGAGTCTCCAAGGCATCGGCCGCTTCTTGGGAGATGGTCCGGCCCGACACGGTAATCTCGTCCTCGTGGAGCATGCCGCCTTCCAGCATGCGCTTGGCCACGAGCCGATTGCCTCCCGCGGAGAACAGGTCGTTGGCGACGAACTGGCCGCCTGGTTTCAGATCGGCGAGTAGCGGCGTCTTTTCGCTGATGCGGTCGAAATCTTCGATCTGCAGATCTACGCCCGATTCCTGGGCGACGGCCAGGAGGTGGAGTACGCTGTTGGTCGATCCCCCGGTCGTAAGCACTGCCGCGATGGCGTTTTCAAAGGCGTTCCGCGTCATGATGTCGCGGGGGCAGATGTTCCTTCGTACCAGCTCCATGACCTGGCGTCCGCACTCGCGGGCTACTTCCGGCTTGTCCGGGTGGATGGCTGGCACGCTCGCGCTGCCGATGGGCGAGATCCCCAACATTTCGAAGGCGATGGCCATGGTATTGGCCGTGAACTGGCCGCCGCAGGCCCCCGCACCAGGACAGGCATGGTCTTCCATGTCCTTCAGTTCCACGTCGCTCATCCGGCCCGAGGCGTGGGCGCCGACCGCTTCAAAGACGTCCTGAATGGTGACGTCGTGCTGATGAAAGGTGCCCGGCATGATCGAACCGCCGTAGAGCATGAGCGAGGGGACGTTGGTCCTTCCGAGCGCCATGACCGTGCCGGGAATCGTCTTGTCGCATCCCGAAAGGGCGATCAGA
>JAPOOT010000329.1 GCA_026713285.1 Gemmatimonadota bacterium
ACTACGCGGCGGCCAACCACGCCTGCATACACCGCCACATGGCCGGCCACCTGGGCACGGAAGTGTTGCTTGATCTGGAAAACCACCATAACTTCGCATGGAAGGAAAAGATCACTGTCCCCGGCCAGCGTCCGGACCGGAAAGCAGTGGTACACCGAAAGGGCGCTACGCCGGCCGGCCGGGGCGTGCTGGGCATCATACCCGGCTCAATGGCGAGTCCTGCCTTCGTGGTCCGTGGGAAGGGAAGCCGGGACGCCATGAATTCGGCCGCCCACGGCGCCGGCCGCGTGATGAGCCGGAAACGGGCGATCAGGAGCCTGAACTGGCAGGACGCCAACCGGATCCTCCGGGAGAGAGGCGTCAGTCTCATGTCCGCCGGTCTCGACGAAGTCCCCTTTGTGTACAAGAATATCGAAGAGGTGATGGCGGCGCAGACCGACCTGGTGGAAGTGGTGGCCCGCTTCGAACCCAGGCTGGTGAAGATGGCGCCCGCCGGTGAACGACCCGAGGATTGAAATCATGAGCATCTCGAACGTCGAAGCTTTCGCCATACGAATCCCGAGAGAAGGGGACCCGAATATGCACGGCCGCGATACGGGTGCACGCGGCCGCGACCCCGGTGCGCGCGGCGGAAATTCCGCCGATCCTGGCGCACGGGACGGCAAATCCGCCGATCCTGGCGCTTCCTCCACATATTTCATACCGGAGGCCAGACATGCCTTCAAGTCGGATATGCACGAGACCCTGGTGGTGCGCGTAACGACCGACGAAGGCCTCGTCGGGTACGGAGAAGGGCAAAGTCCCATATTGCCGGATACCACACGGACCATCGTGGAAGACCTGTGCCGCCCCGCACTGATCGGCGCGGACCCCTTCGACGTGGAGTTCCTGTGGCAACGCCTCTTCGACGGAATGCGGGAAAGGGGACATCCGACCGGATTCTACGTCGACGCCCTGTCTGCGTGCGACATCGCCCTGTGGGATCTAAAGGGCAAGGCGCTGGACATGCCGGTGCATAAACTGCTCGGGGGGCGGTTTCGCGATCGGATCGAGCTATATTCGGGATGCGCCGGGCGCGACCCCGACTCCGCGGCGGACCGGGCCGAAAGTCTCGTGGCCGCAGGTTACCGTGGACTGAAACTCTCCCCGGCGAGTGACCATAAAGGAACAGTCGCCATCGCCGCGGCCGTCCGCGATCGGGTCGGTCCGGACATCGCCGTCATGGTGGACGTCCACACCGAATTCGACGTGGCCGGGGCCATCAGGCTGGGAAGGGAACTGGAAGCATTGGACGTATACTGGCTGGAGGCGCCTATCCTGCCCGAAGACCTGGCAGGCCACGCGGCCGTTACCCGGGCGCTGGACATGCACGTCGCAAACGGAGAGTGGTACCGCACCCGTTTCGAGATGAGGGAAGCCTTCGAAAGAAGGACCTGCGACGTGGTGATGCCGGATATCGGCCGTACGGGGCTGACCGAAGGGAAACGCATCGCTGTGCTCGCGGAGACCTACAACATCCCCGTGTCACCCCACATAGGAGGCGGCGGCCTGCTCTCCATCGCCGCGACCATCCAGCTGTCCGCGGCCATCCCCAACTTCCTGGTCATGGAACACGGCCACGAATCCTATCCCACGAGATGCCGCTACGCCCTGGAAGCCCCGCAGCCCGTCGACGGCGCGTTTCCGGTAACCGACGATCCCGGCCTCGGCGTCCGGATCGACGACGCGGCGCTGGAACGTTTTTCACGCACCGCGTAGCATGCCGCGCGCGTCATCTCCAGGGCGTCACGAAAGAGACCACATTCCTAATCTCATCAGTCCAGGGCGGATTTCAGCCAGTCCCAGAGGCCGCGGTTGCCCGGGTGTTCCACCTCCGCCCGATCCGGATTCCTGAAATACCCGTTCATCCAGGTCAGGTTGGACCAGACTTCCATGCCGAGGCGGTTGGGAAGCAGGGTAGGGCTGTAGAAATCGGGTTTCCACAGACGGTGCTCCACGGGAAACCAGAGGAAGATGCCGCCCACGTCCTCCACGAGCCTGCGCTCGGCTGCGTGGTAGATGGCGTACCTTTCTTCGGGCGGTCCCATGAACTCGTTGCCCTCGTGAATCAGCCGTTCGAAGGTGTCGTCGTGCCACGCGTGACGCCCCCTCGACCGCCAGAGCCCGAGCAGATTGGCCGGATCCGGGAAGTCCTGGCTGTAGGCCACCAGGGCCAGGGTCACCTCGTGGTTGTTCAGGCCGTCCGTGAACACTTTTCGTTCGATGACCCTGACCCCGACCCTGACGTTCAGCGCTTCGGCGATCATCGCCTGGATGGCCTCGGCGGGCAGGCGGGTGGACTGGACATCGTGGGCGCGGATCCATAGATCGACCTGGGGAAACCCCTTGCCGTCGGGGTATCCGGCTTCGGCCAGCAACTGCCTGGCGCGTTCGGGATCGTAAGGAAACGTATTCCGGAATGCCTCCGGTTTCGAACCGGGGAAACCGGGAGCCAGCATGCTGTAGGCCGCCACGCCCACGTCCTTCAGGGCAGAGTCCATCAGGGCGGTCCGATCGATGGAATGGGCGAAGGCTTTCCGTACCCGCAGGTCGTCGAACGGCGGATTGTACGTATCCATGGTCATGTAGAAAGTGACGAAGTTTACCATGGAATGCAGTTGCCGGCTGAGCACCGGATCGCTCTTGACCCGGCCCAGGGAAGCCTGGCCGGACAAGAGGATCATGTCCACCTCGTCGGCCGTGTAAGCCGAAAGCATAAGCGGCTGGGCCGACTGGGAAAACACCCGGATGATCACCTGGTCGAGCAAGGGCGGCATCGATCCCCGGTACATCGGATTTGCGTCCAGGACGATGACCTCGTTCTTGCGCCATTCCGAGACCTTGAACGGGCCGGATGAAACGTGGGTCTCCGCCCGGGTCGACCATTCATCGCCGTACTTGGCCACCGCATGTTCCGGCGAAGCCCAGCTCATGATGAGATTGAAGGGCAGGTAGGGTACAGGCTGCTCGGTATGCACGGCCAGCGTCGTATCGTCAATGGCCTCGACGCCGAGCGAATCGACGGGCAGTTGCCGGGCGACCACGGCGCTCCAGTTCTTGATGATGCGGTAGTGCCACTCGAAGTCGTAGGCATTGTCCGGGTCCGCTCCCCGGCGAAAGGTAAAGACATAGTCATGGGCGTTGAAGGGCCGTCCGTCGTCCCACTGCATTCCGGAGCGCAGGTGGAACAGCCACGTATATCCGTCCGGTGTGGCCTCCCAGGACCTGGCGGCGGCCGGTACCAGGTCGTAGTTGTGGTCCTGGCGTACCAGCGGCTCGCCAATGAGATTGGTGGCCGGGCTGCGCTTGTAAATGGTCTTGAACCATTCCATGTACGTCCCGTCCATCTCGAAGAACCGCAACCGCTGCCGTTCCGGCGGCGCGGCGTCTTCGGGCAACTCGACGCCGATGGCGTTGACGTGCTGGGCGAAGGTATCCGGAGCCGAAAGGAATACGAGCAGGAAGAGATATGGGATGGTTCTTCGCATGTGTTTTATTCTGGTAAAGGGCAAAGACTTTAAAATCAGAAACGCGGCCTGATTGCTAAATGGTATGGAACCCGATGGTCATCAACGGATTCACTCGGCACATCCTACCAAAAATCCGCATTACCAACTAAGTGTCTACAATAAACTTGTCCCGGATGTAATGTTCTAGTTTAATCGTCATTAATCAGGTTTACCGCAAGCAGTTCTTTGGATCAGCGGACGGTCTTCCGGACAGGGGATCGACC
>JAPOOT010000198.1 GCA_026713285.1 Gemmatimonadota bacterium
CGCTTCGTTGATCACGACGTTCTCATTTTCCGTGTCGTTTCTGAATGACCCGCGATGGGACCTGCCCGCGAGCAGTTCCATGCCCATCGTCTCCACGAAATCCACGGCGGCCTGAAATCCCTGGACGGTATGCCGGACGTGGTCCGGGTCCTCGACGCGCTGGACCGTACCTGTCGACATCCTGCCTATGGTCCCGAACAGGCCGGGCAGGGTGATGGCCTGGCTAACGCCGTCCACTCCGGTGTATTGCAACAGGGTGTCTTTCCACGGCTGGTAGTTGACCGCCACCTGCTGAACCGTGGGAATCACGATCACCTGGTCTTTTTCGAATCCCAGTTTCTTGCTCTGTATGAAGTTCAACTGGCTGAACAGGATGCCCGTGCCGATGATCAGCGCGATGGAAATGACGAACTGGAAAGTGACCAGGACCTTCCTGGACCACGCGCCGCCAAGCTGGTAGGGCTGCGCTGCCTAGAGCCCCGGAATGACCCGCATGGAAGAGAACAGAAGGGCCGGGTATCCACCCGAAAGGAGCCCGATGAGGACCGCGACGGCCGGCATGGCGAACCACCACAGGGGGTGCAGCGCATGGACCGCGGTTACCGGCAGGCCCAGCAGCGCGTCGATATACGGCGCAAGAAAGTAGACCGCCGCCAGGGCGATCAACAGGGCCGCGATAGTCAACAGGACCGATTCGCCCAGGTATTGCCGTATCAATTGTCCCCGGGACGCCCCGAGTACCTTGCGCATGCCGATCTCGCGGGCCCGGTGCGCGAACTGCGCGGTGGACAGGTTTACATAATTCACCGAGGCGATGATCAGAATGAACAGCCCGATGGCGGACAGGATATACACGTAGGAGATATCGGTGTTGGCGCCGTGCTCGTTTTCGCGATGGGAATGAAGGTGGATGTCGGTGAGGGGTTGCAGCGTCAGTTCGAAACGGCCGATGTCCTCCAGGAAACTCGCTTCGACGTGTTTCTCCACGAAACCGCGCAGTTTCTCCTGGGTCTCCGACGGCGGATGGCCTTCCGGCATGACGACGTAGGTGTAAAAAAGGTCGCTGTACCAGATTCTCGGGGTCTCGCTCCATTGGAATTTGTCATATCCGGTAGGCAAAGAAATCAGGAAATCGGCGTGGAAATGCGAGTTTTCCGGGATGTTCGTCATGACGCCGGTGACGGTCAGCAGCATGTAGCCGTTGTCGGCGATGATCGTTTTTCCCATGGGATCGTCCTCGCCGAAGTATTTCCTGGCCGTATCCTCGCTGATCACCGCCGTGTACGGTGCTACGAGGGCATGATCCGGATCTCCTCTGACGAGGGGAAAGTCAAATACGTCGAACAGCTCGTTGTTGGCCCAGTACACGTTCTTTTCATAGTAAACCCGGTCTTCGTACTTCATGATCCAGGTTCCGATCGTGGGAAGCAACCGGGCGAACTGCTGGATTTCGGGGAAGTCGGCCTGCAGTATCGGACCCAGTTCACGGGGCGACCGGGCGCTGTCGTTGAGCGTTACCCGGTAGATACGGTCTGCCTTTTCGTGGTAGCGGTCGTAGCTCAGTTCCCAGCGCACGTACAGAAAGATCAGGATCGCGCAGACCAGGCCCACGGCCAGACCGAGGACGTTTATCGCGGTATATCCCCGTTGGCGGCTCATGTGCCGCAGACTTATGATAAACTGGCTTCCGGGCATCATTCTTCCCTGTCAGGCATGGTCTCGTACTTGCGCCCGCCGAAACGCCACTCACGCTCCACGATCAGCCGGGCGCCACGGCGGAAGGTCAGATAGGACCAGGCCCAGTGCAGTACGACCAGCAGCCGGTTCTTGAATCCCACGAGGAAGTAGACGTGCACCACCAGCCAGGTGACCCACGCGAACCAGCCGGAGAATCTGAATTTGCCGATTTCCACAATGGCACGGCTACGGCCGATGGTCGCCATCTGTCCCTTGTCGACGAAGCGAAAGGCCTCGCGCGTCCTGCCCGCGAGGTCGCGGCGAATAGTCCCCGCCACGAAGCGGCCCTGCTGGATCGCCACGGGCGCCGTGCCCGGCAGGGGACCGCCGGTCTGGTGGGTAAAACAGGCCTGGTCGCCCGCGACGAATACGTTCGGGTGTCCGGGGATGCTCAGGTCTTCGTTGACGATTACGCGTCCACCGCGGTCCGTCTCCACGTGCGCTCCGCGGTCCGTTTCCACGTGCGCTCCGCGGTCCGTTTCCACGCGTCCCCCGCGGTCCGCCTCCACGCCACGCTGCCGCTGTCCCGCGATTTCAACGCCCCGAACGCCCGCCGCCCAGAGAACCGTCGAGGACGCGATGCGTTCCGGTCCCGCCTGCACGCCATGCTCGTCTATATCCGTCGCGAGCGTGTTCGGCCAGACCTGCACGCCGAGCTTTTCCAGGTCCCGCGTCGCCCGGGACGCCAGCTTTTCGGAGAACATCGAGAGGATGCGCGGACCCGATTCGATCAGGATGACGCGGGTAAGTTTCGTGTCGATGTTGCGGAAATCCCGCGCGAGGGTGAAACGGCTCATTTCGCCGATGGCGCCTGCAAGCTCCACTCCGGTCGGTCCGCCGCCTATGACGACGAAGGTCAGCAGTTGCCGGCGCCGCTCAGTGTCGTCGGTCCGTTCCGCTTCTTCGAAGGCGCTCAGCAGGCGCCGGCGAATCTCGGTGGCCTGCGGAATCGTCTTCAGGCTGGGTGCGTGCTCCTCCCAGTCA
>JAPOOT010000406.1 GCA_026713285.1 Gemmatimonadota bacterium
GCGGGTCCCGGACCGTCTGCCCTGGGAATAACCTTTAACCGCCAGGCCGGGGTAAGAGAAGGCATCGCGTCGCCCGGTGCATCCTTTTCCATGCTGGTGTTGATACGCAATACCGGTTCTCCGCCATATGTGGTCTCCGTCTTCATGCACCGATCCGCTTGCGTCACCTTCAACCCCGCGCACACCTTCGGCGTCCCGTAAATCTCCCTGCCCGCGGCGATGCCGGCGGGGCCGTTGTTAAAACATGGGAACAGTAGAACCCGGTCTGATTCCTGAAGTGGCACTTCATCACGATAAAGGATTCCTGGAAGGGGCCGTAATTTTCGCAAATCGGTATATCCAATCCAGAGGCCACGCACAGTCCATCCTCCGCTGCTACCAAAGGCTCTGGAAGAAAGTCCTGAACCGCGGTGGACTTGGTGTGGAAGAACACGAATTGAAACCGGACGTTTCGATAAACCGCCGGCAGCGGTGGATAAAATGGGTTGTCAGGTGGGATATTCCAGCCTTCGTCGTGTTTGAGTCCCATAATTGGATCTCTTGATTCCGGGGCCTGTGCTGGTACCGGGGCGTTGGCCGGTGATCTCTTGATTCCGGGGCTTGTGCTGATTGATACCTATGCCTGCGCCGTGCCGGTGTCTGCGCTGTGCTGTGCCAGTGCCGGTGCCTGTGCTGGTACCTGTGTCCGTGCTGATATCTCTGCCTGCGCTGTGCCTGTTCCGGTGCCGTACTGGTGCCTGCGCCTGTACCTGTGAAGAACGTCATAGACCAATGACGCTCTCGAGGGCCACGATCAAGCCGCGTCGCTAACCAATTCCTGCCCGTCTGCTTTGTGTTTCATGATTCAAATCGGACCATGCATCTTGTCATTAACTTAATTGCCTCCCATATTAGGTAAAGGCTGGAATCACCATCGTTCATTTCGTGGATCCCGAATAGGAGATGCGGAACAGGTTCCCTGACCGCCGCGACCAACCATGGCCAATCCAACGCCCAACATCATCTACATCCTCGCGGACGACATGGGATATGGCGACATGGGGTGCAACAACCCCGATTCGAAGATCCCGACGCCCAACCTGGACCTGCTCGCCGAGGAAGGCATGCGGTTCACCGACGCCCACGCCCCGTCGAGCGTGTGCACGCCGAGCCGCTACGCCTTGCTGACCGGCCGCTACGCCTGGCGCACGCCTTTGAAGAACAGCGTCCTTTGGCCCTACGATCCACCCCTGATCGAGCCCGGCCGGCTCACCGCGGCGGAGATGCTTCGCGGACAGGGATACCGTACCGCCTGTATCGGAAAGTGGCATCTGGGCTGGGAGTGGACCACCCTGGACGGGAAGCCGGCCCACGAAGGCACGGCGGTGGGCAGGCAGGACCGGGAACTGCGGGAGGAACGGGAACGTCAGGTCGATTTCAGCAAGCCCATGCGCGGAGGGCCGGTCGACTGCGGTTTCGACACGTACTTCGGCGTGGACGTCCCTAATTTCCCGCCCTACACCTGGTTTGAGCAGGACCGCCTCGCCGGGGAGCCGACCGTACCCAAGCCCGACGACATGTTCGGGTGGCCCGGCATCATGAAATCCGGTTGGACGCTCGAAGAGATGATCCCTGCTTTCGTTCGCCGCGTGGTCAACTACATCCAAACATCCGGTCCCGATCCCTTCTTCCTCTACTTTCCGCTCACTTCGCCCCACACGCCCATCGTGCCCAATACGCCGTTTAAAGGCCGTAGCGGCTCAGGACTTTACGGCGACTTCGTGTGCGAAGTGGACTGGGTCGTGGGCCAGGTCATGGCCGCGCTGGAACGCAAGGGCATTGCCGACGACACCCTGCTGATCTTCACGAGCGACAATGGACCGGAGTGCGCCCCCGCCGCGGACGGCGGAAGCTACGAACACGCACGGATCCACGACCACTACAGCATGGGGGACCTGCGCGGCGTCAAGCGAGATACCTGGGAAGGCGGGCACCGCGTCCCCTTCCTCGCCCGGTGGCCGGACGCGACACCCGCCGGCACGGTCTGCGACCAGCTTACCATCCTGGGAGATTTCATGGCGACCTGCGCGGAGTTGACCGACGTCGACCTGCGGGAGGATGAAGGTGAAGACAGCGTGAGCATGCTTCCGCTGCTTCAGGGGGAAACCGGCGCACCGGTGCGGGACTTCGCCATTCACCACAGTTGCCACGGGAAATTCGCCATACGAAAAGGAAGTTGGGTCTTTCTCGATTCCCCGAATGGGGACGACAACCGCGAACCCGAATGGTTCAAGGAAGAACGAGGCTACACCGCCCACGACTTCCCCGGCGAACTCTACAACCTCGAGGACGACATCTCGGAACGGGTAAACCGGTATGGCGACCATCCGGATCTCGTCCGGGATATGTCACAGATACTGGAACGGGTGAAGTCGGAAGATATCTCGGAGAGGCCGTCGCCCGCGGTGGGTTAGGTGGTAGGTGGATGTCAAAGACCATCGAAGACGAGCAATTATCTGGAAGAAAAAGCATTTTATTTTCCTGGTTTTCGCCTGCAGGACCGACTGTACTGAAGTAGAGCTAAACGAAGAAGCGCAGGATTACGTATGGCTGACGCCGGAAGACGCCCTGGCGATTCCGATCGACCGCTATATGGTCCGCGCCATCGAAACCCCGATGACCAGGCGGAGTTCGAACGGGAAATGATACACTGTGTGCTCTTTGATCTGGATGGTACGCTGATCGATACCTGGAACCTCTACGTCCGGGCCATGGAGCGCACCCTCGAAGAGATCGGCCACGAGGAAATCCCTGCAGACCGGCTTGCGACACTGCGGCTGAACTCCGAACCGCGGCTTTTGGGCTATTTCGTTCCACAGGACGAGGTTAGTAGCGCTCATCAGCGGTTTCTGGCTAATTACCATACCCTCCATGAAACCTGTTTCGGGGGCGTCTACCCGGGTGTACTGACGCTGTTGACATCCCTTCGAAGTCGTAAAATCAAGACGGGGATCGTTACCGGTAAAAGCCGGGGTGCCTGGGAGATCACCCGACAGCACGTCCGGTTGGGAGAATTCGATACCCTGGTCTGCGATGAAGATGTGTCCACGCCTAAACCGGACTGCGAGGGATTGGTCAAAGCAATGAAAAACCTAGACGTTTCACCTTCTGAGTCGATCTACGTAGGTGATTCGAAGGATGACCTGGAGGCCGCGACGACCGCGGGTATAAAGTTTCTCGCGGCCGAGTGGTCGAAAACCGATTCGGAGAATTCTGAGTTCGAGCAGGCCGCAGCCAAGATCGGTCCGTATAACGGTTTGGGCGATCCCGGTGAGGTTGAGCGGTTTTTGTAGATTCTGTTAAGCGGCGCCATGGCAGAGGAGATCATCGCAGGAGGCGACCGCGACGGATCAGACCCTGGTGGAGGAGGCCATGCCGGACTATAACTACCATTTCCAAAGCGATGATCTCAAGGCGGCCCTTGCGTGCCTGGATGAATACGGATTCTGCGTCATCCAGCACCTGATCGACCGGGAAATGGTCGCCGCGCTGAAGGAATCCATCGATCGGCAGCTGGACCCGGAAGGCGACCTGGCGCCGGCTTCCAACCGGTATCACATGGCCTTCGCCGAAGACAGCGAGCCCGTCTGGGACCTGGTCGACAACCCGGCCTACATGCGTTTCATCCGTACCGTGCACGGCACAGCCGACCTCTGCCTGCATCGCTCCGCGGCCATACTGCGCACGCCGGGCGAGGGAATGGGCCGCTGGCATCAGGACCACCGGGGGCACATCGCCAGGCCGCAGCACGCCAACGACGTGCTGAACCGGTTCCCCATCCCCAGCGGCGCGTGGTTCTACCTCAATGGAAGCCATCCCGATCGCAGCGGCATTGCGGTCATCGAGAAATCCCACTATCCGGAGTGGGAAGGCCCCGAGGGTTACATCATGGGACCGAACCGGAGCGGCCTGTATCCCAAAGGCGGCACCCCCGACACCCCCTACGACGCCATGTCCGTACCCGGCTGCATCCCGGTCGTGGCCGATCCCGGCGACCTGATCTGCTTCGCCGCGCTCACCTGGCACGCCAACATGGCCACTCGCGAACGGCGCTACTCCTGCGGCATCGGTTTCCGCCCCAAGACCTGGCGCATTGACGCGCCCTGGCCATTGCCCGTTTCGGCCTCGGCCCTGGCTGAACGACTCCCCGAGCACCTCAAGCATTTTACCGAAGGTTACACGGGGTATGACGGGGAGTGGAGGGTGGAGTAGGGTGGCCAGAATACACACACCCGGAGATACCGATATTGCTTTCCTAATAGGTGAAACGACCTGGATAAGACTGGGCGATATGGAATCATATAGTCTCGCACACCAGGCCTGGTCAGATGCGACCGAAGCCGGCATACGATCGTAGCCGATGCGGTAGCCATGTTAAATTCGAGGTTATGGTAATGATTCCGACATATAGAAATAGGAATTGAATTGATGTTTGGAATCAGACAGTAAAATGGTTACAATTAATGGAGAAACGCTCGATAGATGGAATTTGAGTGGGGCCAAGCAAAGGCAGACGCAAACCAGCGTAAACATAAAGTCACGTTTTATGAAGGTGCTGCCATATTTGGAGATCCGTTGGCCATCACGTTTGCCGATCCTTATCACTCAGAGAGTGAGAAGCGGTTTCTCACGTTCGGCCAGTCAACGAGTAATCGGTTCCTGGTTGTATCGCATACCCAACGCGATGGTAAGACGAGGATAATTCACGTTCGAATAATGACGCGTAGAGAAAGGAATATCTATGAAGAAGGCTGATGCGGACGAATTTCGTCCCGAGTATTGCCGTGAAGATCTAGGTTCGGGCGTTCGGGGAAAATATCTGAAGTCCTTCCAATCGGGAACGAACCTGGTATTGCTACATCCTGATGTAGCAAAGGCATTCCCCACCGACGAGTCCGTAAACGAAGCTCTTCGTTCAATAATGGACCAGGCATAGGCAGACTCTATAAGGTGTGCTGAAACCTCTTGTTGGTTGCGCTGTTCTTCCCCTCAACAACCCGCTTTGCTCTAACTGAACCCCGGTATTCGTCCTCCTGGGCTGGACGAGCAACTGAGAACACAGTCAAATGTACCTAAAGGTTGCCGTAACTACAGCTAATGCGACTGAATAGCCTGGTTCATCTTTTAAACAGAAACTGAAAGTGCAATTATGATGCCTACTGCTCCTCCAGAACTTTTTGTCGCGGACGGCATCCTGGTGTCGCTGGGAGACGATGTACTTCTGGTGCGAACCGAACGTCGCGGATGGGAGTTTCCAGACGGCCAGATCAAGGTAGGCGAGACATTCTTGTTACTTGCGAAATTTCGTAACTCGGGGCAAGGATACTGAAGGTACGATAGGGGTAACGGACTCTCAGGAAATGAAGATAGCGGTTGTGACTGATGTCCACGGAAACCTTCCGGCGCTTCAAGCTGCCCTGAGTGCAATCAGCCAAGAAGATTGCGATGCAATTTACCATACCGGAGACTGCATCGGAATTGGTCCGTATCCCGCAGAATGCCTGGATTTAATCCTGAATACGCCACGTTTGTTCCCTGTCATGGGCAATCATGACGCCTGGTTCGCCTATGGCCTTCCCGATCCTCGCCAGTGGCGCGATTTGCAATGCTTGTATGTCGAGAGAAGCGATATAAACTGGAAGTCCGCAGCATTTCATATGATGACAGCGCTCTTTTTCGTGCATTCGAGAAACGCAAAGTTCCCGAGAGGGAGTTTATAGTTCGCGCCTTCTTCGGTGGTAGATATCCGTTGTGAGATGACTGGTGAAAATCAATGACCTTCCGGAGCCCGTACGGTCTCGCCTGCGGGGATTTGACACCGACGGCCGAAACCTGCGGACCGAATCCTGCTCGGACGTGTATCTCTTCACGCACCGGTTGGGACGGAGGCCTGGCCTGATCCTTAAGACGAGAGACGTCCGGGTAAGGCCACAGGAACCGGACCTGCTGGCGGAGACCGTGGCCCTGACCTGGTTGCGGGAGAAACTCCCCGTGCCTGAATGCCGGTGTTTTCAAGTGGATGGCGATAAGCAGTACCTGCTCATGACGCTTATGGAAGGCGTCACGGGTATTCATCCGGAAGCGCTCGAAGATCCGGAGCAGCTCATTTGGGAATTCGCGGAAGGCCTGCAGGCAGTTCACGCGCTGGACATCGCGTCCTGTTCCCTGGATTGGCGCAAGTCGCGATTCATCTCCTGGGCGGAAGGGTTGATCGAAAGCGGCGCCCTTGACGTAAGCGAGGCCTTTGACGAGGACATCCCTGAAGGAAAGACCCGAACCTTTCTTTTTGAAAAGCTATCTGATATAAAGGAGGCCGTACCCGGGGAGGAAGATCTCGTTTTTACCCACGGTGACTACTGCCTGCCCAACGTCATGTTCAAGGAAGGCAGGCTGAGTAGTTACATCGACCTGGGCTACGCCGGGGTCGGCGACCGGTACCTGGATCTCGTGGCGGCCCGCGGAACGATCCGCCGAAACCTGGGCGAAGAATGGATTGTTCCGTTCTTCCAGGCATATGGTCTCGAGGAACCGGACCCGGAAAAACTGCAAGCGTATCAAAAAGTGCATGATTGGGGAGACTGGTAGACCCCATGAAGATACCCCACGCCCAGATCGAGGCCCTCCTTCGCGAGGCGGCCGAACAGATCATCGTGCCGCTGTGGAAAAACCTCGGCGAGGAGGACGTGACCGAGAAAAGTGAGGGCGATATCACGACGTCCGCGGATACGCGGTGCGAGGCGTTCCTGGCATCTCATCTGTTCGGGTTAATCACTGGCTCTCTGGTACTTGGAGAAGAGAGTGTCCACGAAGACCCTGGCCTGTTGTCCTCGCTACATACGGACGCTCCAGTGTGGGTGATCGATCCCCTGGACGGTACCCGGTACTTCGCGGCAGGCCAGCCTCAGTTTGCCATCATGGTCTGCCTCATTCAATCAGGCATGACCATCGGAGCGTGGATTCTCAAGCCCCTGGATGGCATCCTGACGAGCGCGGAGAGGGGGTGCGGCTTCGTTCGAAGACTGGATGGGACCGAATATACACCGGTGGATGACCGCAAGGGACTGCTGTGTGCGACAAATCCGGAAATGTGGAAATCGATTCAGCAGACGCTGGTGCCGTCCATTACGATAGCCCGTACGCTCCAGTAAGGCTGCTACTGCAGGTCGGATGAAACATCTGCATATCAGGAATTGGAGATGCTGGGCGGCCGCAATCCGACATATTTGGCCCGCGGCCGGATCAACTGGTCCCTTTCGTACTGCTCGATCGCGTGTCCGATCCAGCCGGCGGTGCGGCCCAGAGCGAACAGGGCCATAGCGCTTCCTTCGGGCATCTTAAGGACGCGAACCAACGCCGTGAGGGCCAGGTCGATGTTGTACCGGTCTGGAACGAGCCGGTGGGTCGTATCGATGATTTCACGCGCAAGCTGCAGATCTTTCGATTCCGGAAATGTATCTTCCAGCTTGTGCAACAGCATACTCGCCCTCGGGTCCACGTCGCGGTAAACGGCGTGCCCGAACCCGGGAATCTTCTCGCCAAGCCGCAGCCGGTCGGCGATCGCCAGTTCAGTGCTGCCGGCCGATTCCACCTCCTGGAACAGCGATTCGACGCGCTCGCTGGCCGCTCCGTGCTTATAGCCGCGCAGTGCGGCGAGTCCCGCGCAGACGGAGCTGTAGGGCGTCGTACCGGCCGACGCGGCGCATCGCACGGTGAAGGTCGATACATTCAACTCGTGATCCGCGAACAGCACCAGTGTCGTGTTGATCAGTTCCGCCGCACCGTCAATGTCCGCGGCCCAGGCCCTTCGCAAGGCCTGGGCGATCCCACCCATCGGGTCTACGCCCGTGGCCACCCCCGTCATGAACCAGAGAATGCGCATGCCTGTCGCGGCGACCGCGTCCCTTCGCAGGTCCAGTGCGGCCAGGTCATCCGCCTCCGCAAGGGGCAGCAAAGTCTGAAAGCGTTCGACGGGCTTCAGCGCCTTCATTTTCAACCAGGATTCCCGAAAATCTCTCTGGTAGGTATTTGAGAAAATAGGAAAGGAGAATCGCTTGTCTCCCGTCCAGATCAGGGCCGCGACGCGCTCAAACGATTCTTTCGCCGCAAGTATGGTCGCATCGCGCCCCCGGTAGAAAATCCGATCGTCGGTGATCAGGGTAATGGCCGATTCAAGGATGGGATCTCCTGTATGCAAGGCGCGCTTGACCGCCCAGCCCGGATTCCTGCGGGCTTTCTTGCGGGTCCGCAGTCGCTCGATGTCTTCACTGCGGTACAACCGTGTCCGCCGGCCGTCGCCGCTTTCTTCGGACCGGATCATGCCGCGGCTTACATACGCATAGAGTGTCGACGGACTGATATTCAGCGCGGAAGCCGCCTCAGTGGATGTCATGTATCTTCGGCTGTTCATGAAAAAGTCCTCTCGAAAGTTAGCTGTTGGGCGGGCTCGAAGCGTTACGGGCCGACCCGTGGCGTCAGTGGCGGTCCCGTGGCGGTTCCGGCTGCGGACGGTATGTAAGGTGCGCCGGATTTGCGAGGTGCGCCTCATGTTTATCCCAAATCGAAAATATATGTTGATTGATATTTTAATCAATATTGACAATATATCAAAACGCTTTTTTGTTATATACTGACAGGCTATCAGCGCCTTGGGTCGGCAGGAGCGCCTTGGGTCGGGCAGGAGCGCGTAGCGAGGAGCGGGGAGCGAGGAGCGGGGAGCGAGCAACGTACAATCTGACTAGAACAGGAGCATTGCTTTGCACCATATCGCGGTATTGCCTGGTGACGGGATAGGTCCGGAGATTACTCGAGAGGCGGTAAAAGTACTGAAGGCTGTCGGCAGAAACCACCGCCTGGATCTTGCCTTCTCCCATCATCTCGTCGGAGGAGCCTCGATAGACGCCCGTGGCGATGCGCTTTCTAAAGAGGTAGTTGCA
>JAPOOT010000347.1 GCA_026713285.1 Gemmatimonadota bacterium
CGGGCTTCCGGCATGCCGCTGGACGAATTCCTGCGGGCCGAGATTATCGAGCCACTGGGCATGGTGGATACACACTTCTACGTGCCACCTGAGAAAGCGGGCCGCCTTACCGTCGTGTACTCGGTGACAGAGGAAAACGGGATGGCGCGCGCGCCCGACCCGGGCCACATGGTTGGGCAGGGCATGTATCTGGAGGGGCCGCGCAAGAGTTTCTCGGGCGGCGCGGGGCTCGTCTCCACACCGGGAGATTACGCCCGATTCCTCGAGACGTTACGGTGCGGGGGCATGCTGGACGGGGTGCGCATCCTGTCGCCCAAGACCGTGGAACTCATGACCGTCGATCACGTCCACGACGCGTGGCAGGGAGACGGGGGCGGATTCGGCCTGGGGTTCGGCATTACCGAGGAGATCGGCTGGAGCGGGTTGCCGGGTTCACCGGGGACGTACGCCTGGGGCGGGGCGTATCACTCCACGTACTGGGTCGATCCGGCGGAAGAGCTGGTGGTTTCCTACATGACGCAGGTCATCCCCGCCCAGGGTCTCGACGACCATCAGCGGCTCCGCGCGCTCATCTACCAGGCGCTGGTGGACTGAAGCCGGATGGGAACGATGGTACCGCCAGAACGGCCTGTCGGTGCTTGTCAATAGCGATACCGCCCGACGATAATCCTTCCGTGTTTCCGTGAAAAGGCTTCTGGAAGATCGGGAGGTAGTTGCCTGATTCCACCTTCAGACGCTGATTGTAGCCGAACGAGCACACTGGCCTCGATATTGGGACATTAATACGTCTATGTTGCGGCGTAGTCGGGTATTAAGCGCAGAGTAGAACAGTCTGGGAAAGATTTGGTGTTTCTATCAAATTCTGTTTATGTATGTTACGAGAGAGTTAATTAAAGGAGTTCCCGTTTTCCCGACCGGATCGGAATATCTTATACGGATGGAGTAATCGTAATGATAGAAAACTTGCGGTTACATGGTTTCCGCTGCTTCAACAGACTCGAGATTGACCACCTGAGTGATATCAATCTCATTGCTGGAAAGAACAACTCGGGGAAGACCAGTTTGCTTGAGGCTGTGTTTCTGCTGGGAGGTGCTGGAAACGCGCGAATGGCATCAGATCCTCATGTCGTTCGAGGTCTGGAACTAGGAACCATCAGCGAATCGGGATGGAATGTCTGGGATCAGCTTTTTAATCGGTTGGATACGAGGAGTGCCATTGAGATAGCAGGAACACATTCAAACTACGGTAATTTGGAATTACAGATTTCGTCGTCGTGGCAGCCCCAAACCGAAGTACCGTTAGATCGCACGGAAATAGATTACTCTGATGATTGTACATTGACCTTCACGTATTTCGATAATTCAGATGTTGGTACCGACAGTCACATTCACATCAAAGGGGATAAGTTTGAAATAGAGCAACCCACACATGGCTCTAAGTTTCCCTCGATCATTCTCCTTCCTCGATTAAGAAGGAGCCTGCATGACGATGCGTCCAGACTTGCAACCCTGAGAAGGCAAAAGCAGAATGATATACTCTCAAGCGCAATGAAAGCCGTCGAGCCTAGACTGGAAAGCATTGAAGTCATTTACTCAAACGGTTCGCCCATGATTTGGGGCGATATTGGGTTGAGTGAACTTGTGCCCCTTCCTTCCATGGGCGAAGGCATGACACGGATTGCCAGCCTTGTCTTGGCCATAGGAACCACGCCGAATGGTCTTGTACTCGTGGACGAAATAGAAAACGGCTTTCACCACTCCGTCCTTGCTGACGTCTGGAGAGCGGTTGATGAGGCGGCCGGTCTGTTCCACGTTCAGGTGTTTGCGACCACCCACAGCCTTGAATGCGTGGAGTCAGCCCACGAATCATTGAGTGCAGAGAGGTTCAGTCTGCACAGACTGGAATTCTTAGATGGAATAAGTCGTTGCGTAACCTATGAACACGAGTCCATCGACGCCGCCGTTCGACACGGCCTGGATGTTCGTTAATATGGCACGAGCAATACAAATCGGATCGGAAACCCAACTTCTTGTGGAGGGCAGGGATGAGTGTAATTTTGTTGAAGCGTACATTGAGCACTTGTCTCTAGAACATGTGGATATCCAGATTCACGATTTTGGTGGCGTGAATGGACTCCGCGGATTCCTTCGTGCCTTTGTTTCAGCGTCAGGTTTCGAATCGAACGTGCGGAATATCGGCATCGTTCGCGATGCAGAGACTTGCGCCGTGAGTGCGTTCCAAAGTGTTAGATCGTCCTTGGAAAACGCAGATCTGCCTTCACCAGTGCAACCCGGGTATCCTACTGATTCCAATCCAAATGTGACGGTGTTGATTTTGCCTGGCGATAATCGTCCGGGTATGTTGGAAACACTTCTATGCGAAAGTTTCAAAGACAAACCGGAGGATCATTGCATCGATGGCTTTTTAAACTGTGTCGAAGCGATATCAGGTATGTCCGTAGGCAGACCACATAAGGCCCGTGCCCACGCATACCTCGTGACAAAGCCGGATCCTCATGTATCCGTTGGTGTGGCGGCGAAGAATGGCTACTGGGATTTGGATCACCCCGTACTGGGTGATGTGCGCAGTTTTCTCATGTCTATTACTTAGCGTATCGGGCTTGTCTGCTCTACACCTCGAACACCTTCTTCAGCCGCGTCAGGTTGACGCACCCGGATTCGGTTACGACCACGTTGTCCTCGATGCGCACCCCGCCGCCGAGGCCGGGGTAGTAAAGACCCGGTTCCACGGTCACGACGTGTCCGGCAACAAGGGTCTGCGATATCTTTGAGATACGTGGCGGTTCGTGGATCTCCAGGCCGAAACCGTGACCGGTTCCGTGGAAGAAGCCCTGCATGCGACCGTCCTTCGTACCAGTCTCGTAACCCCTGTTTTCGAACAGCCGTTCCACTTCCCCGTGGATCTCCTGGCCATCCACCCCGGCCCTTACTCGCGAGAGTGCGGTTTCCTGTCCTTCCAGCACCGTATCGTACAGCCGCCGGAACGCGTCGGATACCGGACCCTTCGCCACGGTCCGGGTGATGTCGGCGAAGTAGCCGGTCTTCGTGGACTTGGGGAAGAGGTCGAAGATGATGGGCTCGCCGGCGCGCAACGGACCGGAGCCTCCGTTGTGGGGGTCGCAGCCCTGGACGCCCCCCGCGACGATGGTGTGCTGGGCGATACAGTCCCGTTCCAGCAGATACACGTGAATGCGCGTTCGGATATACTCGGAAGTCAGCGGACCATCCGGACCATGGAGGACACCGTCCTTCACGGCGGCCTCGGAGAGGAGGCCGAAGGCCATGCGCAGGGCGTCTTCCGTGTGGCGCGAAACTTCCGAGATGGCCGCCACCTCGTCGCTGGACTTCACCGGCCGCTCTTCCCAGAAGGGATCCTCCTTCGCCGCCACCTCGAATCCTCGATCCCGAATTTTATCCGCATACCCCAGGGGGAAGCCGTTTGGCACCCTGACGCCTTCCACTTCCCGGTCCCGGAGCAGTTCAGCCACGGCGTCCACGAGTCCCGGGTCCGCCTTTGCGTTTCCCTTCGCGCGGTCCATGTAGTCCGTGAGCGATACGACTTCATCGACCTTCGACTGGGCTCGTGCGCGGTCGATCTCCAGGTCGCTCATCATGATGGTCGACTGGCCGCCCACCCGCAGGTAGGTGAAGGGATCGGGGACGAACAGTCCCGTAGCGTACAGCATGTCGGCACTGCTTTCGCTGTCCGCGATGAGCAGAACGGCCTCGTTATCGGGTGAAGCGGTCATCCGGATGCCTCTCGCTTTGGGTTCTGTCCTGCTGAATATGTAATAACTGCAGGCA
>JAPOOT010000514.1 GCA_026713285.1 Gemmatimonadota bacterium
ACGGGCGTGTCGGTACGGTCCTTTCCCCGGGCGTCGACCGTCGACGTGACGACGGTATCCCCGTCCTTCACGCGCAGGACGGGTACATGAGTACCCATGTTGGTGTAATATCGGGAAGGTTCGAAATGGTGGACCATGATCACTCCTGGATTGCAGTTTTGAATAAGCACGGGAGAGGGACTTGCTTACGCCGGTTAGAATAACCCGGCACGGCGCGGACGGTCAAGACGAATCCGGTGGGACCGGCGCCGGGCGTGGCGTCGCGCCGTGGCGTCGTTCCACGGTTTAGCGAGACCTCGAAAGCGCGCAATGCGTCACGGAACGGGACCGCTGGTTCCCATGGGATATCTCTTGACAAGAACGCGGGTTCGGTCTATTAAGTACACTGGATTTCAAGTCTGTTTCTGATCTCTTGCCAGGTTCGCTTCGTCTCTCGCCTGGATCGCAAAGTATGCCCATCCGGCCCTATGAAGAAACCATTGTCGGCCTGACGCCGGCAGAAGACAAGGTCCATCACATCCTGCCCGAGTTCCAGCGGACCCAGGCGGGCTGTCCGCACGGCGTGGAGTTCTGGGTAGCGATACGCACGGTTTCGAGGGATGACGAACCGCTGTTCCTCCAGTGGTGCATGTCGTGCCGCAGGGTGGAGGTACTCAGTTGGGAAGCATACGAATGGCGCGCGCGTCTGGAGGAGCTGCAGACGGACGAAGTCCCGGACCGCCCGGACTGGCGGGAACCGGATCTGGCGTAGGCGGAATCGCCCGGACCGCCCGGACTGTAAGTATCGATAGGCCGGGATCACGTATCAACCAATTGAAGGAGCGCGGGCATGGGCAAGAAGAAGACGATGTGGGGTGAGGAACATTCGAAGTACATCTGGTTGGACGGGGAGCGGATCCCGTGGGACCAGGGTACGGTGCACGTCACGCAGGGTCACATTTTCGCCCACGCTATCTTCGAGGGGATTCGGGCCTACTGGAACGACGACCGCGAGAAACTCTTCGTCTTCCGATTCGAAGATCATCTGAAACGCCTGTACCGGTCGATCAAACTGATGCGGATGGAAACGCCGTACACGCTGGAGGAAGTCTGGAACGGCTCCCTCGAGCTATGCCGGGTCCACGGTTACCGGGAGGACGTCTACATATTCCCGACCGTGTATTTCTCCCCCGACGTATATCTCAACAAAATGGCGGGTCCGGCTCACGTCTACGTCCACACCTTTCCCTACGGTTCCAACCTGCGCAGAAAAGACGGCGCGCGGTGTTCGGTAAGTTCCTGGACGCGTATTTCGGACAATACGCTCCCGGCCCGCATCAAGTGCTGGGCCAACTACCGCAACAGCGCCATCGCGTGGACGGACGCCACGCTCAAGGGTTTCGACGAAGCGATCATGCTGAACAACCGCGGCAAGGTCTGCGAGGCGCCGGGGGCCTGCCTGGTGATGATCCAGGACGGCGTCCTAATCACTCCGCCGGTCACGGCCGATATCCTGGTAAGCGTCACCCGGGATACGATTTTGAAGATCGGGCGTGACATCCTCGAGATGCCGGTCGTGGAAAGAGAAGTCGACCGTACGGAGCTTTATACGTCAGACGAGGTGTTTCTGTGCGGTACCGGCGCAGAGGTTACGCCGGTGGTTTCGATCGACAACTACGACATCGGGAACGGTTCCATCGGTCCGGCTACGCAGCAGTTCCGCGTTGCCTACAACGATCTCATCCGGGGGATTGACGAGCGCTTTCCCGAATGGCGCACCGAGATACCCATCTAGCACAACGGCTTACGGGTTCCCGTTTTCGGCGGTCGGCTTCGCCAGACTGATCAGGTTGGCAAACAGTCTCACCGCTCCGGGAACGCCCGCGGGCAATTGGCGGAACCAGGCGTAACCTGTGTAGATATAGCGTCCCTTGCCGTAGCGGGCTTCGACGAGACCGCCGGCCCTGGGCGTCTCTCCCGGGTCCTGCGAAGCCATGAGCGGCTTGTAACGGGGATCCCATTCTCCCAGGAAATACAGGCCGCGTTCCTGCACCCATCCCGCGAAATCCGCTTCAGTTATCCGGTTGGGCCGGTTGAAAACGGGATGATCCGGTACCAGGATGTTTACCGGCGCGTCTTCCCGTGTGACCCGGTCGTGGGGACGATTTATCCGGAATGGGTAGGGGCCGTACTGGTCCCGGTTGAAGGCGTATTTGTTGTACTGGACGATATAGACGCCCCCGGCCTCCACGTAATCCAGCAGGCGCCGGTTTACGGCGACGAGATCCGGCCGGACTTCGTAGGCGCGGATCCCGGCGATGATCAGGTCGTAGGCCCCCAGATCCGCCGCGGAGAGATCCTCCCGGGTCAGCAGTCGCACCTGCACGCCCATCTGCTCCAGCACGAGCGGCACCTGGTCGCCGGAGCCCATGATGTAGCCGACCTTCAGCCCTTCAGTCAACTTGACCGGGGTGACCTGTACGGTGGACGCCGCCTGGCGGTACAGGTGCCTGGGTTCGGTATGGGGATAGGCTATTTCATCGTATCCCTCCCGGTACTCGTTCCCACCGGCCCTTGCCACCGCCCGGACCTCGTGGGCGCCCTCCGGCGCGTCGCCGGCAGGGATTATCCTGAAGTTGAACGTCGCGGTCTGTCCCTTCCCGGAGAACGACAAGGCCGCTTCCCGGGGCGTTACTTCCCAGTCTTCCGGGACCTCGAGGGACAACCCGCCCGCGACCCCGCCGTTTTCGTTGCTGATCACGGATACGCTGAAGCGCAGGGGACGCTCCTGTCCGGTCCCGGCGACCACGATCCGCGGTTCCAGGGCGACCGTCAACGCGGGAACCACCTTCAGTTCGCGTCGGATCTCACCGAAGGCCCGGTCGGCATAGCGGTACTGGGCAGGTTGGCGGATTTCGATCTCTACGCCGTCCACGAGCACATTTGCCCGTCCGG
>JAPOOT010000358.1 GCA_026713285.1 Gemmatimonadota bacterium
CCGAGCAGGGAACGGTTGATCTGGTAGGGCATCATGATCCCGCTCCGTTTCTCCTTCTCTGCCGCGTAGGCCGGATCGTTGTACAGTTCCATGTCGAGCCAGGTGTCCGTGTAGACGTAGTCGGCCTCCCCGACCGCCGCCTCGGCGTCCAGCGTCTCCGTGAGCAATCCCCGTTTCAATAGCTTCTGGCGGCTTTCCTCATCCACACTGGCCGGCTCCCGGATCGGACAGACCAGCGTCAGGTGCACGCCCAGCGGCGCCGCGATGGAGACCAGCGAGTTCACCACGTTGTTGTACACGCCGATGTAGGTCAGCCGCGCGCCTTCTACGCCCTCGGGGCGGTCTTCCGCGATGGTCAGCACGTCCGCCAGCGCCTGGCAGGGGTGGTACAGGTTGCAGCACCCGTTGATGACCGGTACCGTGGAAGCCTTTTCCATCTCCATCAGGTCCCTGTTGTCCTTCAACCTGGCCATGATGATCGCCGCGTTGCGGCCCAGGTACCGGGTCTCGAAGCGGACCTTGCTCAGCGTGAAGTTGGTCGCCATCCAGTCCAGGTTGATGGCGTGCCCGCCCATTTCCGTCATGCCCGCCTCGAAGGACACCCGCGTACGCGTGGAAGTCTTCTGGAAGATCATGACCAGCGTATTGCCCTGCATATGGCCCTGATACTCCCAGCGATAGTGCTTGACGCGCCGGGCCAGATCGAGGATCTCCACGACCTCGCCGTCGTCCCAGTACTTCCAGTCGATCAGGTGCTTGATGTCGGCGGACATCACGTAGTCCTTTTCGAAACGTCTTGTTCCTGGCAGGCTACCCTGAATTGATCGGTCGCCATGGAAGCGCCGTTCATTTCAGACACTCCCAACATGCTGTCGTTCCAACATCTCACCGCGGAAGCTGCTATTCCGGCGCCGCAAAGGCGTCCGGCGGTAACTCCGGGTTGATCTCGATGTTCTGGGTCGTGGCATTGCTGCTTGGATTCCCGTTTTCCGTACTCGTCTCCTTGAACGGAAACTGGATCCCGCCGACCTCGCGGTAATCGCTCATCAAAGTCTCCGCATCCACGGGTCCCTGCTGGGTCATGGACTTGCCCGCCTTCTTGACCGGCAACATGGTCTCCGCGTCCAGGTAGAGCCTGAAGGGGTCAAAACCCGGAGGCGTGATGAGCAGTGCTTCCACGGCCGCGCCCTCGATCTCTTCCTGTCCGAGATGTTGAACCACCAGCCCTTCCTCGTCCACCCTGCCGTACAGGTAGACGGGGAGTCGCCAGAGTTCCTCTCGCATCGAATCTCGCTGCTGGGGCGGTACCGGCTGCGTATCGCCCATGGGACCGACCATCCAGGCCTGGTCGCCGTTCACTACCATTTCGATATCACCCATTGGAGTCTGCATGGTCGTCTTCATCTTATCCGGAAAGGAAACGAGCATTTCCACGCCGATGGCCATCTCGCCCATGGGCCGGATAATGGTAACCTCCGCGGTCCTGTGTACGGCCTGTACCGCCGCGAGCGCTTCTTTGCCACCCAGGGCTTCCACGGAGCGTTCGAGGAGCGTCCTCCCCATGGCCATGTCGTCCTCGGTGGCTTCCGGTACTTCCATGCCGGGGACGGCAATGGTCACGTCGATCTCGTTCACTTCGCCCAGCACCGACAGCGGCTCGTCGAAGTCCTGATCATTCCCGACCACGACAATACGCACCTTGTCCGGCTGCAGGTACTTGCGCGCCACCCGCTGGACGTCCTCGACGGTGACCTTCTCCACCTCGGTCTTGGTCTTTTCGAGGAAATCCTGCGGATATCCGTAGTACTCGTAGGTCATCTGACGGTTGATGATTTCCCGCCGGGTATCGAAATTGAAAACGAAGGAATTCAGGAAACTGTCCTTCGCCAGGTTCAGTTCTTCTTCTGTGATCTCATCGGTCTTCATCCGTTCCACTTCGTGCAGCAGGGATCGGGCCGCCTGCACCGTGGTTTCCGATTTGGTCATGCAGGCCACGTAGAAAATGCCGGGGTACGTGTAGTTGGCGCTGTAGATGCCGAAGACCGCG
>JAPOOT010000516.1 GCA_026713285.1 Gemmatimonadota bacterium
GGCGAAATCAGGCATTTCCTCGATGCCTTCCAGGTCGCGGACCGATCCGTCGAAGACCACACCGTTGCCTGAATTCGCGTAGATGGCCGTGGCCAGGTTGTCGCCGATGATGGGCCCCTCGTCCACCTTGCCGTAGGTATCCGCCACGTAGACGTCCCCGGGGACCAGCATGTCGATGGGCCATGAGATCTGGTCACCGATGCAGCCGTGGGCGGCGCCTTTCGCCTCCATGACCGTGCGCATGGCCGGCCGACGGGGCATGTACATGGCCGTTACCGCCCGTCCCGCGAGCGTCTTGCCGGGATGGGTCTGTTGCCATCCGCCTTCGTACTGGTGTTCGTAGCCCGCGCCGCGCATCACGCCCCAGGCCTGGGTGATAGACACGTGCTGCATCCGCTCGATGATCGCGTCCGGCACTTTGGGCCGGCCGTCGGGGAAGCGTTCGCCGGTCCAGTCCGGCGTGTATT
This sequence comes from Gemmatimonadota bacterium, assembly GCA_026713285.1. Taxonomy (GTDB): domain Bacteria; phylum JAAXHH01; class JAAXHH01; order JAAXHH01; family JAAXHH01; genus JAAXHH01. The sequence continues at coordinate 468 of JAPOOT010000516.1, forward strand.
CGATGAGATCCTCGGGGGCCAGGTTCAGCGGGCAGAATTTGTCGGACATGTGTACTCCTTTGTCGGGCATGGGTACTCCTCGGATTTGTCTGCGGCGCATGCGCACCATGGCGTGACGTGACAGGTACTATGGCGCGACAGGCACTGTCCGCACAGGGAACAGCGGATCGCCGTGGGCCTGCATAGTTCGTACCGATTTAACTGCTTATTCGAACTGCCCATGGTCCCACTGCCGGAAAAAGAGACGTACGTCCCTGTTTTCCACGGCGAGCGCCCCGACGTAGTCCGGGCCGGGGTCGATGTTTGTCATGGTCCAGCGTTGCGCGCAGTGGACGTCCCAACGCGTGGCCAGCAGTTCGGCCGGACCGTTGGGATCGACGGTGACGTCGAACTGATCGAGGGGACAGGTCAGGCCCTGGCCGATGGCCTTGACGAAGGCTTCCTTCCGCGTCCAGCACGCGAGGAAGGCCCGGTCGCGTCGATACGGCGGCATGGCTGCCAGGGTGTTGTATTCGCGGTCGGAGAAAAAGCGGTAAGCGATCCTGAGCCGGTCCACGATCTTGCGCCGGTACAGGTATTCCACGTCGACTCCCACGGGTTGGTCCGATGTCAGCGCGTAAACGGCCAGGTCGTGAGAATGGGAGACGTTGAACCGGATGGACGTGCGGGGATGGGCGAGGTGGGGCTTGCCGTGCTCGGCATAACCGAAACGCAGGCCGGCCGGTGCTTCAGAAACGTACCGCGCCAGGATGTTTCTCAGGACGGCACGGGCGGTGGTGTACCGATCCTGCGCGTTGCGTACGACGAACCGGTTCGCCCGTTCGCGTTCGTCTGCGGACAGGAAGCGTGCCAGCGCACGGGTCTGTCCCGGCGGCAGATCGAGGGAAGCCCGCCACAGATGGACCTGGCCGGGGGCAAGCCGCCACGCCGCGTCGGAGGGCGCCGTCAGCCATAGCGCTTTATCTCTGGGTCCGTCACCGTTCATATACGATGTTGCCGCCGACTACGGTCAGGTCCACCTTCGCCTCAGGGATTTCCTCGGGCGGTATGGTGGTCAGGTCCCGGTCCAGGATCACGAAATCCGCGAGTTTTCCGGGTTCCAGCGAACCCTTTATGTCCTCCTCGTAGGAGGCATAGGCGGCGTCTATGGTGTAACCGCGCAACGCTTCCTCCACGGTGATGCTCTGTTCCGGTACCCAGCCGTCCGGGTTCAGGTCGTCCAGTGTGCGGCGGGTTACTGCCGCGTAGATACCCTCTATCGGCGTAGCAGGCGCCACGGACCAGTCGCTACCCAGGGCGAGCCGCGCGCCGGTGTCCAGCAGCGAGCGGAAGGCGTAGGTCGTCTTGATCCGCTCGGGACCGATGACCTTTTCAGCCCATCTGCCGTCGTCTATGGCGTGGTAGGGCTGCATGCTGGGGATGATGTCGCGGGCGGCGAACCGCGCGATGTCGTCCGGCGCGATGTGCTGGGCGTGCTCGATGCGGAAGCGGCGGTCTCGGGAGCCGTTCTCCGCCGCTACGCGGTCGAAGATCCCAAGCTGCATCCGGATGGCCCGGTCGCCAATGGCGTGGACCATCACGTGCAGCCCCGCCTTGTCGGCCCCGGAGGTCCACGCGTACAGGTCTTCCTCGGAGCTGATGAGCAGGCCCGTATCGTCCGGCGCGTCCGTAAAGGGCTCCAGGAAGGCGGCCGTGTGGGAACCCAGGGAGCCGTCCACGAAGCCCTTGAGTCCACCGAGGCGGACCCACTCGTCACCCCGGCCGGTGGAGTCGATCCGCGCCTTGAGCCGTGGCCAGTCCCACAGCGGGATGGCGGCGTAGATTCGGGTTTTCATCCGGCCCTCATTCCGCGCCCTTTCGAAGACTTCCACGTTGCCCCACGATCCCATGTCGTGTACCGAAGTGACGCCCTGAGCCGCCACGTACTCCATTGCCGCGTCCAGAGCGCGGTCCTTCAACGCGTCGGGCGCATCGGGAATGACCCTGTCGACGAGGTACATCGCGTTGTCTTTAAGGATGCCCGCCGGTTCACCGTCGTCGTACCTTTCGATGGTGCCGCCGTCGACCTCCTCCGTTTCCCGCGTCACGCCCGCGGCGGTCAGCGCGGCCGTATTGGCCAGGGCCATGTGCCCGTCGAGCCGGTTGACCCACACCGGGTTGTCCGTCGTCACCGAATCGATCCAGTCCCGGCGGGGAAGCTCTCCGCCCCACTGCTCGTGGTCCCAGTCGCCGCCGAGGATCCAGACGCCCGGTTCGAGGTCCCTTGCGAATTCGGCGATTCGATCGATGAACACCTGCGGGGTCGGCGCGTCTCTCAACTGGACTGACGACAGGTTGAACCCGCCTGATATGAAGTGCACGTGGGAGTCGATAAAGCCTGGGGTGACGAGGCGGCCGGCGCCTTCGATCACGGACGTCTCGCCAGTGATATGCGCTTCGATCTCCTCGTTGTCACCCACGGCCAGGATTCGGCCGCCCGACACGGCCACGGCCTCGGTCCAGGGCAGATCCGCCCGACCGGTCCACACGCGGGCGCCCCGGACGACCAGAGAGGCCGTCTCGTTCAGGGAGGCCGTCTCGTTGGAATCCGCACAACCCGTGGCGATAACAGCTGTCGCGACCGTCACGGCTGTCGCGACCGTCACGGCTGTCCCGGCCATCTCGTCCGTCGCGTCGGTCCAGCGCCGCGAAAGCTTCACTAAAGTCGCAAAGACACGTCTCATCATGTGCGATGCCTGTTCCTTTCCGGTTACCGGTCTCCCGCGCTTCGGACGATCTCACTCGGCCATGTTCCGACGCGGTGCGGAATGACCCGCCCGCGCTTCGGACGATCCCCCGGCCTGGTGGTTACCAGTCGGCCACGCTGCCGTCCGTTTCGTAGAAGTGCTCGCCGCCCAGTTCTTCCTGGTACGGCACCCGGTTGCTTACGGCCTTCTCATCGATCTCGATACCCAGCCCCGGCTTGTCTGGCAGTTCGATATGGCCGTCGACGACCTGCCAGTTTTGTTTCAGTATATCCGCACCGAGCGCCCAGTCGACCTGCTCCTGGGCCAGGAAATTCGGAATCACCGCGTCCACGTGCATGCAGGACGTGAAGGCCACGGGACCGATGGCGCAATGGGGGAGGACATGGATGTAATACGCCTCCGCCATGTTGGCGATCTTCTTGAGTTCCGTGATGCCGCCGGCGTGGGATCCGTCGGGCTGGATGTAGGCCGCGGCCTGTTTTTCGAAGACCTGGCGAAACTCCCAGCGGCTTAACAACCGTTCCCCCGTGGCGATGGGAAAGGTGACGTGGTCCGAGACGAGCTTCAGGGCGTCCACGTTTTCCTGCGGCACCGGTTCTTCCACGAACATGGGCCGCATGTCCTTGATCTCGTGGCAGATCTCGATGGCCAGGGCGGGCGTCATCTTGCCGTGGAAATCGAAGGCCAGTTCCACTTCCGGTCCCACCCACTCCCGCATGAGGAAGGCGCATTCAACAAAGTGGTCGATGACGGCCGGCGGTTCGTGACCGCGCCATTTGCCGCCGGGGCCGGACTTGAAGGCCGTATACCCGCTTTCAAGCAGCAGGTCCAGCCGCTCCCGCGCGGCGGCCAGGCTTTCCTCGGCCAGGCTGCCAATGCCCCAGTGTGCGTAGACGAGGATGCGGTCCCGGACGGCGCCTCCCAGCAGCTTGTAGACGGGAACGCCGTAGTGTTTGCCGGCGATATCCCAGAGCGCCTGGTCCAGGGCGGACAGGGCGGTCATGAGGATGGCGCCGCCCCGGAAGAAGGCCGAGCGGTACATGTGCTGCCAATGATGCTCTATGCGCAGCGGGTCCTTGCCGACAAGGTAGTCGGCGAGTTCCCGTACCGCACCTTCCACGCTTTCGGGCTTCCCTTCAAGCGTGGATTCACCCCAGCCGGACAGGCCCGTGTCCGTGGTGATCTTGACGAGCCGGGTCCGGTGGCGGGGGAAGAACTGTTCGACTGATGCGATTTTCATGGCAACCTCGCAAGCCGGGAGCGTCCCCGTTGTAAGGGAATGGTTGACGGATCGGATCGATCGGGGATCCAGTCATCGACCGGGCCGGTGGATGTGGAAGAAGGCACGGATCATCTGCCGAAGAGCTGCCGCGGATCGATGGGTTCGATGGCGTATCCGGCCGGGACGACGAATATCGACGGGTCGACGGTATGGGGATTCACCTCGGTAGCCGTCAGGGTCATGGTCATGGCCGTACCGGGGAACGACGTGGTGATTTTAAGCGGAAAGCCGGAGAGTCCCTCGGTCCAGAAGGGCATGCTGTCCTTCAAGGCGCCCCCGAGGGAAGCGGCCAGATCCAGATGAATCGCGTCGGTGACCCACATGTACTGTGTCATCGCGCCGGAAGGATTGGAACGTGTGATCCTGTATTTTCTGCATTCGTAGCCGGCTATGGTGGTGGTTTCGTTTTCTTCTGCAATGACCGGCGCCACCCGTTCTTTCAGATTCGGGTCCGCAACGATCTCGTAGGCCTTGCTGTTCATATGGCTGATGACGTAGCCCCGGCCCGTCGACCCGTCGATCACGACTTCGCCCATCGTCAGGCCGATCATGCCGCCCCGCATGACGATCTTCGTCTGCCCGCCCTTGATGTAGAGCCTGTAGGACTCGGGCACCAGCATGGTAACCCGGGCGCGGTCCTGCAGGTCGCCGCCGCTGAAGGCCACGTTGAAATGAAGACTGCCCTCGAAAGCGTTTTCCGCTGGTTGGGCTGTTGCGTGAGATGCCAGGAGGGGGCCCAGCAGCACTAGGATTGCCGCGTATCTTGTCACGTCTGTCTGACCCCGTCAGGTTCGAGGTTTATAAAAAGCGGGATGCCTACTCTTCGGATATGATGGTGAGCTCACCGGCGTGGCAGGTGTAGCAGGTTACGAGCTGCAGGTCTTCCTTGTTCATCACGTTCTTATTGATCGCCGCTACCTGCACGTTGAGTTGCTCTACGAGACGAATGAATTCACGGCCGATCAGCTTGGTTTCCTTTTCGTCGCTCGGATAGTCTTTCAAATTGTGACAGTAGTCGCATTTTTCCCCGATGCCGCTGCTGACCGTTTTCATGTAGTCTCGGATTTCGCGGGTGGAGAGATCCGTCAGGACCTGGACGTTCTTGGGCGGACGCTGGGCGTCTACGGTTGCGTCGACCAGGACCGTCATAACGAAACACGCGGCAATCACCGGTATGATCCGTTTCATCGCGATTCCTTTCCTCGTGGGCATTTGGGTATTTATACGTGTCGCCTGGACGGTTTTCGTACGACCGGCGGTTGAGGAAACTTAGATATGCGCCGCAGCGCTGTCAAGGCCTTTAAGGTCCGTAGTCCCATGGCGCCGGCCCTATTTGTATTGACAGTTCCGGTCGATTACCGTTTCAATATTTGTTGTCCGGTCCGGTGCCGGAGACGTCTCCCGGGGTTCTTCCCCGGTGCGGTATGACGCCGCCGGACCGCCGCTTCCCGTCGTTTTAAACCCTTCCTGGTATCCGCCGTGATGGATTCTGTTTTAAGCGCGCTCGGTTTGATTGAGGCTTCCGAACACCTGGCGTTCAGAACCACGGTCCCGATCTGGATCATCGTCCTTTTCGCCATGGTTATGGCCGGGCTCGTGATCCTGTTTTACCGTCGCATGCCCGTGGCGACCTCGCCGGCGTGGAAGTCCCTGTTCACCGCCCTGAAGATCCTGCCCCTGCTGCTGGTCGTATTCTGTCTCATGGAACCCGTCATCGTAACGTCCGAGGTCTCGCCCCGCCGGGGTTTCGTGTTGTTGCTGTTCGACGATTCGGGGAGCATGGGGATTCAGGATGGCGCGCGGGGCGTTGCCCGCGTGGATGCAGTAAAGCGGCGGTTCGTGGATGATGGACTGCTCGAGGAACTGGCCGCCCGGTTCAGGCTGAGGCCCTACCGGTTCGCGGACCGAACCGAACGGGTCTCGGACCTGGGAGAACTGGACGGTTCCGGGATCGCGACGGACATCGCGGGAGCGCTCGGACAGGCCGCGGGCGAGTTCAGGGACCTGCCCGTGGCCGCCGTCGTGCTCGTTACGGACGGTGCGGACAATGCGAGCACGGGAACGGACAACCTGGCGAACGCGGCCGCGTACCTCGCATCGCGGAACACGCCGGTCCATACCGTGGGGGTCGGCCGGGAACGGATCGACCGGGACGTCGAAATACTCAAGGTAGCCGCGTCCAACCGGGTCACGGAGGGAACGATAACCGACCTGGTCGTCACCCTGCGGAGTTCGGGATACGCCGGCCGGTCGATCGACCTGAACATCAAGGAAGGCGGACGCGTGGTACAGACCGCGCCGGTGCGTCTCGGCCGGGACGGCGAAATTCAACGGGTTCAGGTATTCCTGTCTCCTGAATCGCCGGGCATTCTCGAATACTCGGCCGAAGTCGCCCCCCAGAACGCGGAGACGATCTCGGAGAACAACACCCAGGCGTTCCTGCTGGACAACCGGTCGAAGACGGGACGGGTCCTGTACGTGGAAGGATATCCACGCAGGGAGTTCAAGTTCATCCGAAGGGCTCTTGAAGAAGACCCCAGGATCGATATGGTCTCGATCGTCAGGATCTCTCCGGACGGGAGGATCTACCGGCAGGGCATCCGGGACCCGAAACGGGAACTTACAGCGGGTTATCCACGGAGCCGCGAGGAGCTGTTTGCTTACGACGCCATCGTTTTCGGAGATATCGAGGCGGCCTGGTTCACATCCGAGCAGTTGCGGTTGACCGAGGCGTTCGTAAGTGATCGCGGTGGCGGCTTCCTCATGATCGGCGGACTGAACTCGTTCCGTGAAGGAGGATACGCGGGGACGCCGATCGAAGACGTGCTCCCGGTTCAACTCACCGGCGAAAACTGGGCGATGGGTATCGTCGACCACGCCTTTCTCCTTGAACCGGCCGGGGAAGGAATCGACCATCCGCTGCTCCGTTTCGGATCGACCCCGGAGGAAAACAGGGCGATCTGGGGCGGCTTGCCGGAGCTGATCGGATACAACCGGGTCGGAGGCGTAAAACCCGGCGCCTCGGTGCTGGCGATCGACCCCGGCACCGACGTGCTTGAAGGATCGAACGTGCTCCTGGCCGTTCAGCGATACGGAAGGGGTCGATCCATGGCTTTTACCGGTTTCAGCACGTGGCGCTGGCAGATGCATCTGCCGTCAGAAGACCAGTCGCACGAGCGGTTCTGGCGACAGATGATCCGCTGGGTCGCCCTCTACGCCCCCGGGCGGGTTACGGTCGCCACGAACAGGTCGAATTACGGAGGCCACGAGCCGGTAATCATCGAAAGCCGGCTGTTTGACCAAGGATTCGAACCGGTCGACGGTACCGAAGTATGGGCTCACGTCACGGGTCCGGCCGGCCGGTCGGAATCCGTGCCGCTCGAGTGGGCCCTGGGGAAGGGTGGCCTGTACCGGGGCGAGTATCGTCCTGAACTGGGCGGCATGCACAAGGTCGAGGTTACCGTCCGTTCCGCGGACGGCGAGCTGCTGCGCGATCAGACCGGGTTTACCGTGGCCCCTTCGGCCACGGAGTTCAC